>JANMIX010000650.1:0-1674 GCA_031376015.1 Acidimicrobiia bacterium
AAGCTGAGCCGCAGTTGAAGGGTGAGCGGCATGGTCAGGGCCAGCACACGACCGCCGAAGGTGGCGGCCACGTCCGATGCGGAGAGTTGATGCTCGTGGTTGCCACCGGCGGCAACCGACAGCACGTTCCAGTTGAGGGGCCGCTGGGCGGCGGCGGAGAGCCGGCCGAACAACTCCATCTCCTCGGGGCTGAAGGCGCTGGTGGTGCCGGGCAGGATCAGCTCCAACTGGGTGCCAGGGTGATCGCGGCAGGCGCCGGCCAAGGCCAGGAACTCGGCGTCCTCGGCGAAGCGTGACGGCACCGGGATGCCTTCGCCGTCGTTGTGGGTCGGGGCCCGCGACGACGAGAATCCCATGCCCCCGGCGGCCAGGGCGTCGTGCAGGAGGGCCACCATGGCGTCGACCTGGGCCGGCGACGCCGGGTCGCGCATGGCGTCGCCCATGACCGAGCGGCGCAACGCCGAGTGGCCCACCAGGAACCCGCAGTTGACCGCAGGACGGTTGGCCTCCACCCGATCGAGGTACTCGGCGTAGTTCTGCCAGTCCCAGGGCACGCCCGTTTGCAGAGCGGCCAGCGGGATCCCCTCGACCCTGGCCATCATGCGCGACAGGTAGTCGGAGTGTTCGGGCCCGGCCGGGGCCAGGGTGAACCCGCAGTTGCCACCGAAGATGGTGGTGACGCCGTGTAGGGGCGACGGGCTGGCGGTGGGGTCCCACAGCAACTGGGCGTCGTAGTGGGTGTGGAGGTCGACGAAGCCGGGGGCCACGACCAACCCGGTGGCATCCACGTTCGACGAGGCCGCCTCGGTGGCGGACCCGGCCGGGGCGACCGAGACGATGCGGCCGTCACGCACGCCGACGTCGCCGGTGAAGCCGGGCGCCCCGGTGCCGTCGACGACGGTGCCGCCGGTGATCAGAAGGTCGAGCACAGTGCCTCCTCGGGGACATCCAGTGAGAACAGTCGGGCCGCGTTGCCCCAGGTGATGGCAGTGACCTCGTCGGCTTCGAGATCGGCGAGGGCATCGAGCGCCATCGCCTGGGTCTCGGGCCAGGTGGAATCGGCGTGGGGGTAGTCGCTCTCCAGGCAGATGCGGTCGACGCCGATGCGGTCCCGCAGTTTCAGGGTCGAGCCAGGGTCGATGGCACAGAACCAGAAGTTCTCCCGCATGGCCTCCACCGGCGAACGGTGCGGGTCCTTCCAGGCGTCCAGACCCGTGGCCGAGTGCGACTGCACGTAGTCGATGCGGTCCATCAGCATCGGCACCCAGCCGATGCCGCCTTCGCTGAAGGCGATCTGCAGGCCGGGGAACCGCCATGGGATGCCCGCCCACAACCAGTCGGCGGCCGCCACCACCGCGTTGATGGGGAACAGCGTCGTGTACAGCTCCAGCGGCGCGCCCGGTGACCGGCTGGCCGTCCACGACGAACTGGCATTGTGCAGGCACAGCACCGTGCCCGACTCCTCACAGGCCCGCAGCAACGGGTCCCAGTGATCGGTGTGCATCGAGGGCAGCTTCAGGTCCACCGGGTTCTCAGGGAACGACAGCGCCTTGCAGCCCCGCGCCGCGTTGGCCCTGATCTCGGCCGCCGCCAGTTCGGGATCGTGCAACCACGGGATCTGCAGCGACAGCAGGCGGCGAGGATCGGTGGCACTCCACTCGGTGAGGTTCCAAT
>JANMIX010000654.1:0-5778 GCA_031376015.1 Acidimicrobiia bacterium
CCGATCTCGACGCGGTGGTCGTGGGTGCCGGCTTCGCGGGCATCTACATGCTGCACCACCTGCGGAGCCTCGGGTTCTCGGCGCGGGTGCTGGAGATGGGCGACGGCGTCGGCGGCACGTGGTACTGGAACCGCTACCCGGGCGCGCGGTTCGACTCGGAGAGCTACACGTACGGCTACCTCTTCTCACGCGAGCTGTTCGAGGAATGGGAGTGGCAGGAGCAGTTCGCCGAGCAGCCCGAGACCGAGCGCTACTTCAACCACGTCGTCGACCGCTTCGACCTCCGCCGCCACATCCATTTCGGGGTGCGTGTCGCCTCGGCCACCTATCAGGAGAACCTCGGGACCTGGACGGTCGAAGGTGACGACGGCGCCCGGTACCGGGCCCGGTACCTCGTTGCCGCAACCGGTGTGCTGTCGGTGCCGTACTACCCCGACGTGGAGGGCCGCGAGGACTTCGAGGGCGAGTCGTACCACACCGGTCGATGGCCGGCGTCGCCCGTCGACTTCAACGGGAAGCGGGTGGCGGTGATCGGCACCGGGTCCAGCGGCGTGCAGATCATCCCTGCGATCGCCGGGGAGGTGGCCTCGCTGACCGTGTACCAGCGCAGCGCCAACTGGTGCACGCCGCTCAACAACGCGCCGATCACGGCCGAGGAACAGGCCCGCCTGCGGGCCGAGTTCGAGTCGATGTGCGCCATCCTGAACACCTCGGTGGCCGGGTTCCTCCACACCGCGCACGACCGCTCGACGTTCGAAGATTCGGCCGAGGAGCGGCGAGCCTTCTACGAGCGCATGTGGCACAGCCCCGGCTTCTCCAAGTTGAGCAGCAACTACACCGACATGCTGATCGACCCGGCCGCCAACGCCGAGTGGTGCGAGTTCGTGGCTGGGAAGATCCGGGGACTCGTCGCCGATCCCGAAACGGCGGCGCGGTTGATCCCGACCGATCATCGTTTCGGTGAGAAGCGGCCCCCGTTCGTCGCCGGCTACTACGAGGTGTTCAACGAGCCGCACGTCTCGCTTGTCGATCTGAAGCAGACACCGATCCTGCGGGTGACCACGCACGGCATCGAGACGGCTGAGGGAGTGCGGGAGTTCGACATCGTGGTGTGGGCGACCGGGTTCGACTTCGGTACCGGTGCGCTGACGCGGATGGGAATCCGCGGCCGCGACGGCGTGCGGCTCGAGGACGCCTGGGCCGAGGGCCCCAAGACCTTCCTGGGCGTGCAGACCTGCGGCTTCCCCAACCTGTTCTTCCCCGGTGGCCCCCACGCCGCCGCCGGGAACAACCCCCGCTACAACGGCGATCAGGTCGACTTCATCACCGACGCCCTCGTCTATGCCCGCGACCACGGCTACGACACGATCGAGGTCGATCCGGCGGCCGAGGAACGATGGACCGACATGGTCGACCGCGGCGCGGCCTCCTCGCCCTTCGGCGAGAGCAGCTACTTCTTCGGCACCAACATCCCTGGCAAGCCCCGCAAGTACCTCCTCAACTCGGGCGGCCGGCCCAAGCTCTTCAAGGAGATCGCCCGCGTCATCCAGAGCGACTACAAGGCGTTCCGCCTGAGCCGCTCCTCCTCGGGCTGAGCGCGCCTTCGCGCGGCGTTCACACCGTCGCGATCGGCGTGAGCGGCGAGCCCACGATGCCGGGCAACCGGAGCGGGGGAGCGGTGAGCAGGAACCGGCTCCGTCCGTGCTCGCGCAGCCAGGCCGCCAATTCGTGCAGGTACCACATCTCCCCGAGGGGGACGCCGAGGCGGAACAGGCACAGGTTGTGGATCGGCAGGAACGAGTGGCGGCTGGGGTCACGGTCCTTACCCAACAACCCTTCGACCGCGTAGTTGTCGGCCACCAGCGCGGAGATCTGTGATTCGGCGATCCACTCCAACAACGACTCGTCGCGGGCGTCGAGGTAGGTGCACAGCGTGTGGATCTTCACCGGGTCCGGGTTGCGCTCCCACTCGAGGACCTTGGTGGCGAATCCCGTGTGCAGCAGGAGCATGTCGCCCGGTTCCACTACGACGCCATCGGCCGCCATGATCTCCTCGAGGGTGGCGCGGTCGACGCCGCGCCAGTCGTGGCCCAGGTGGTGGGCGAGGTCGACCAGCACCCCGCGGCCCTGCACGCCGTGGAACGCCATGTGTTCCAAGCCGAGATGGTGCGCGAAGCAGCGGTGACTTCCGCCGTCGCCGGCGGCGTCGGGCTGGGGCCCGACGAGGTCTGTCCCCGCGCGATAGCCGTTGTAATAGACGGGTTCGTCGATGCCGTCCCCGTCGGCGTCGAACTCCGCGCCGACATGGGCGAGCGAGTCCCATTGCGTCGAGTACTGCAGCGACAGGGTCACCACGTCGTCGGCCCACACGTCGACGTAGCGGGGGTCACCGAAGTCGGCCATCTCACTCATGTGCACGTTGTAGAAGGTGCTGGGGTTGCCATCCATGTCCTCGGTCGGCGAGATCACCGGAGGGTGGCGGCGCTGGTTCAACGCGGTGCCGCCGGGGAAGTCGAGCGGAAGGCTCAGGCAGAAGCTGATGCCGGCGCTGACCTCGCGGACACCTTCGAGCACCTTCTCGGGCGTCAGGAGGTTGATGCGGCCGAGTTCGTCGTCGTCCCCCCAGTCACCCCACGTCGAACCGGGCGGGCGTCGAGTCCACCGTTTCGTCACTGGAACCCCCTCCTGGAAACGACCGGCGCAGGTCGTCCGCCGTTGCACTGTACCGACCGGTTGGTTTAGCCTTGCAACCGAGCTTCGCGCATTCCGAGAAGCTAGTTTCCGCCCTCGGGGGAGGTCGCACCATGACGAACAAGGACTTTGTTGTCTCGGCCGATGGCCATCTTCTGGAGCCGACTGACCTCTTCCGCACCCGCCTGCCCACGCACCTGCGCGAGCGGGGCGTGTGGGAGGAGGACTTCGAGATCGAACCCCTGGTGGAGGGTGGGGCCCGGATCTTCCGCCGGTTGCACACCCCCGGCTTCGAGGGATGGACGATCTCGCGCTACCGCCAGACCGGCGGTCGGATGCCCGAGGGTGACCCCGAGTTGATCCTGGAGGACATGGATCTCGACGGGGTCGACGTGCAGGTGATGCACCCCAACCTGTCGCTGTTCGGTCTCTACTCCGACGACCACGAACTCTCCATGGCGCACGCCCGGGTCTACAACGACTACGTGGCCGAACGGTTCTCGCCCTACTTCAACCGCCTCGCTCCCACTGCGCCCGTCCCGATCACCGACATCGACGATGCCGTGGCCGAGATCGAGCGGGTGGCGGCGGCCGGGTTCCGGGCCATCCTGCTGCCCGCTACCCCGCCCAAGCCGTACTACTCCCGTGACTTCGATCCCGTGTGGGCGGCGACCCAGGCCGCCGGGTTGCACGTGTTCATCCACACCCAGACGGGCGGCGTGAAGGTCAACGACCCGGCCTCCACCACGCTCAAGGTGGTGATGGAATCGGCAGCACAGGTCAACCAGCCGATGACCGAGCGCTCGGCATCGAAGCGCATGGTGACCCAGGCCGTGTACGCCCCGATCGTTCCTCAGCAGGTCATGTGCGAGCTCATCGGCGGTGGTGTCCCCGAGCGCTATCCCGATCTGCACTTCGCCCTCATCGAGTTCAACGCGCACTGGCTGGCGTCGTTGGTGGGATCGATGGACAAGTGCTGGATCACCGGCATCGGTCAGGATGCCGACTGGTGGCTCGGCCACTGGGACGAGACCCGGGCCGACAACGACCAGCCCCACATGGCCCAGCTGTTCCGGCTCAACGAAAAGTGGCCCTACCCGCTCAAGCCCAGCGAGTACGTGCGTCGCCAGTTCCATGTCTCGTTCCAGGACGATCCGGTGGCGATCGCCTGCCGTCATGTCACGGGCCTGTCGACGATCGTGTGGGGCAACGACTACCCGCACGCCGAGGGGACCTTCCGGGGCAGCCGGCAGCTGCTGGCCGAGCAGCTCGGCGACCTCCCCGCCGCCGAGCGGGCCGCGCTGGTGGGCGGCACACTGGGCGACCTTTTGGGATTTGAGGCGCCGGTGGCGTCGCCGGTTCCCTGAGCCCCGATGCCCGTCGCTGGCGGCTATTCGTTGGCGATGCCGCGGATGAAGATGTCGGCGAATGGTTCGGCGATGTCGCGCGCCGACAGCCTTCCGCCGGGCTTGAGCCACAGGTAGGTGTAGTTGTGCATGCCCAGCCAGGCCAGCGCCGCCAATGCTGGATCGAACGCCCGGAACTCGCCTGCGTCGATGCCGGCTCGCAGCACCGCTTCGACCCTGCGCTCATAGGCGCGCCGGCGGACGCGGAACTGCTCGGCTCGCTCGCCGGTCAGCGCCGGGAACTCATGCAGGAAGACCCACACGTGGTCGGGGTAGCGGTAGATGACGTCGAGCAATTCCTCGCCCAGCAGGGCCAGCTGGGCCCGGGCCGTTCCTCCCGCGGCACTGACCCGGTCGGCGCCGGCCATGACCTCATCCATGACTCGGTCGTGGATGGCGGCGAGCAACTCCTCCTTCGAGCCGATGTAGTGGTAGAAGGCACCCTTGCCCAGTCCGTTGACCTCGCACAGCTCCACGATGCCGGTGGCGTGGTAGCCCTGTCGCGCGAAGACCTGCGCCGAGGTGTCGACGATCGCCTCCCGACGCGCCGTCCACTTCGCACTGCGGCGGGGCTCGTCCTTCGATCCGTCCGGTGCCATCGCATCGGACGGTACACGGGTGCGCAGTCGCCCTCAGTGAACGGCGGTCGCCGATGAAGGAGTACCGCTTCGACGGTCGGGTCGCCATCGTCACCGGGGCCGGACGCGGCATCGGTCGGGCCTATGCCCGCCTGCTCGCCGAGCGCAGAGCCCTGGTGGTCGTCAACGACCTCGGCAGTTCCGTAGGTGGAAAGGGTGCCGACCGAGGGCCGGCCGAGAGCGCGGTGGCCGAGATCGTGGCCGCGGGGGGAACTGCCGTTGCCGACGGCAGCGACGTCGCCACCGTGGAAGGGGCGGCGGGGCTCGTGAGCGCCGCCGTCGAGCGGTTCGGACGGATCGACGTGGTGGTCAACAACGCCGGCATCATGCGGTGGGGGGCGATGCCCGACGTCGACCTCGACGAACTCGAACGTCACCTGGCCGTACACGTCATCGGCTCGTTCAACACAATTCGTGCCGCGTGGCCGCACATGGTCGAGCAGGGCTACGGCCGAGTGGTCAACACGACGTCGTCCGGCGTGTTCGGGCTGCCCGCCAACCTTTCCTACGCCACGGCCAAGGGCGGTGTCATCGGGTTGACGCGCAGCCTCGCCAGCGCCGGTCGGGAGCACGGCATCAAGGCCAACCTCATCGCACCGGCAGCGATGACCCGTATGGCCGGCCAGTCGGCCGAGCCGGCGACGCCCGACCCGATGGCGCCGGATCTCGTCGCCCCGATGGCGGCCTTCCTGGCGCATGAGGAGTGCCCGGTGACCGGGGAGATCTACACGGCGGGCGCCGGGCGCTTCGCTCGCATTTTCATCGCCTCTACACCGGGTTACCTGCACACCGACGGCGCACCCACCCTCGAGGACGTCGCCCGCCAGTGGACGGCGATCAACGACCACTCCGAGTTCGATATCCCCGTCGACCTGATGGAGTGGTCCGCGGCCTTCACCGCCCACCTGCGGTCCTGACGACGTCGATGGCTCAGGCCATCGAGTCGCGGAGTTCGCGCTTGAGGACCTTGCCCGAGGGATTCCGCGGGAGCGCGTCGAGGAGCACGACGTCCCGGGGGACCTTGTAGCGCGCCAGTTCGCCGC
>JANMIX010000737.1:0-1831 GCA_031376015.1 Acidimicrobiia bacterium
TTGTTCTGGTCAGTGAACGTGGTCGGGACTGCCAACGTGCTTCTCGCAGCACGAGATGCGGGCGTCTCCAAAGTGGTGCACACCTCCTCCAGTGCGATCTTCGGGATCCCGGAATCGAACCCCGTTGACGAGACCACCCGACCCCGTCCGTTGGAGGCCTACGGGACCGCGAAGCTCGAAGCAGAGTTTCTGTGTCGTGATGCGGTGGCGGCCGGGTTGGATGTCTCGATCGTGCGGCCTCGCACCGTGCTCGGGCACGGGCGGCTCGGGATCATGGCCATCCTGTTCGAGTTCGTCGCCGACGGCGCACTGGTGTTCGTCATGGGCAAGGGCGAGAACACCTATCAGTTCGTCCACGCCGAGGATCTCGCCGAGGCCTGTCTGCGTGCCGCCCTCCGTCCGGGTGCAGAGACGTACAACATCGGGTGTCGTGACTTCGGGACGATGCGCGAAACACTGGAAGCACTTGTGGACCATGCCCAGACCGGTTCCCACGTGGTGGGTCTGCCGTCGAAGCCGGCGCAAATGGCGATGAAGGTCCTCGGCCAGTCCTCGTTGGTTCCCTTCGCCCCGTACCACTGGCTCCTCTACGGCGAGTCGCTCTGGTTCGACGTGAGCAAGGCGGAGCGTGAACTCGAGTGGGAACCCACCCACTCGAATGCATCGGCGGTGATCGATTCCTACGAGTGGTTCCTGCGTAATCGCGCCACACTCGGCGGCGAGGGAAAGTCCCATCACCAGTCACCGGCGAAGCTCGGTCTCCTCGCCCTGGTCAAACGCCTACCGATCTAATTGCCGCTCCGCTCGAGTGGCTTGGACGCGCGTGCGTTGGGACGCCCCGTGGCTGCTCGCCTCCACTCGTTCTTCGCTCCGGCTCGGGATGCCCCATGCCGCGGGGTCTCTCTCGCAGGCCGACTCGACGCGAACCTCGCGGCGGCTTCACCGATCCGGAGCGCAGCGGAGGAACGCAGCTCCGGAGCATCCCGACCGGCTCGGACGTGCCGAGGTCGAGCGGAGGAGCAATCAGGTAGCCAGGAATGCGTCGGCGTTGCGGGCCGCGATCATCATCACTGCGGCTTGGGGATTGACGCCTGGCGCGTCGGGGAGCAAGGACGCGTCGTTGACGCGGAGGTTGTCGGTGTCCCACACTCGCCCGTAGCTGTCTGCACCGGTCAGGTCACTGGCGTCGCCCATCCGCACCGTGCTGGTGAGGTGCACGGTCATCAAGTTGGACCGAGAACGAGTGAGTGCCTGCCACCATTGTCCGAGGTCGAGCAGGGGAGTGGCGATGGCCAGGGCCTCGGACCACTGCCGGCCGAACCCCAGGAACTTCGCCCGCTGGGCCCGCAGGCTGTCGCGCCACCGGGGCTCGGTGAGCGACGACTCGACCGTCGACGTGAGCGCGATGGCGTCGTCCCAACGGGCGAGACCCCAGTACAGGTTGTCGGCGCGGGCGAGGGCGATGAGTGCCTGCTCCTCCTCGGACCCGCCGCCGAAGTGGCTGAGCAATTGCTCGGCCTCGTCGTGGCGTCCGATGTAGTCGAGCATCTCGCCGAGGAGGTGGGCCGAGGGCGGTCCTCCTCCGCCTCGCAATGCTGCCTCGCCGAGCCGGAACGCCGAGCGCAGATCGCCGGCGATCCGGGCATCGCGCGCCGCGTGGTGGACGACGATTGGATCAGCGGGCAGTCGAGCAGCCACCCGCCAGAGAGCGACCCGGCGCAGGTCGTCGGTGGCAAGAGGTCCTCCGGCCTCGGCCGCCGCCACGAGGCAGCGCCAGGCGGCGTCGTGATCGAACAGCGTGAGGCTGGCCCGCAGCACCTCGCCGTACAGC
>JANMIX010000750.1:0-5072 GCA_031376015.1 Acidimicrobiia bacterium
CCGCCGCCATCGCCGCCGGCTTGGCAGGGCTCGAGTTGGAACCGGGCGCGAAAGTGTTGGTGGCGGGGGTGGTGACGCACCGCCAACGGCCGGCGACGGCATCGGGCACCACCTTCGTGAACCTCGAGGACGAGACCGGGCTCATCAACGTGATCTGTTCGCGGGGGTGTTGGGCCCGGTACCGCAGGGTGGTCCGGTCGTGTCCGGCCCTGTTGGTGCGAGGCCGCCTGGAACGCCACGAAGGGGTGATCAACGTGGTGGCCGAACGCATCGATCCGCTGCCGCTGGGGGCACCCACCCGCTCGCGGGACTTCCGGTGAGCTACAACAGCCCCGATGGCAAACGCGGTGGTGCTCGTCTCCTGTCCGGATCAACCGGGCATTGTGGCTGCGGTGGCCGACCTCGTGCACCTGCACGGCGGCAACATCGTCGACCTACAGCAGCACACCGACCGGGTCGACCACACCTTCTTCCAGCGTGTCGAGGTGGAGTTGGACACCTTCGATCTGGCCCGCGACGAGTTCGTGGTGGCGCTGGGGCCGATTGCCCGTCGTTACGCCATGAACCTGCAGGTGCGGTTCACCGACGAGATCCCCCGGGTAGCCGTGCTGGCGTCGCGCGAGCCGCACTGCCTCCACGATCTGCTCAACCGGTGGCGGACAGGGGAGTTGAAGGTGGACGTGCGGGCGGTGATTGCCAACCACCCCGACCATGCCGAGATGGCGTCGTGGTACGGCGTGCCGTACCACCACCTGCCGGTGCAGGCCGGCGAACGGGAGGCCCAGGAGGCGGCGGTGCGCGACCTGCTGCGGGCAGAGGGCGTCGAACTGATCGTGCTGGCCCGCTACATGCAGATCCTCTCTGCCGAGTTCTGCGCCGAGTACGTGGGGCAGATCATCAATATCCACCACTCATTCCTGCCCGCGTTCATGGGGGCAAAGCCCTACCACCAGGCGCATGATCGCGGCGTGAAGATCATCGGCGTGACCGCGCATTACGCCACCGCCGATCTCGACGACGGCCCCATCATCGAACAGGACGTCGTCCGGGTGAGCCACCGTGACGACGTCGAAGCGTTGCGAGCCAAGGGGCGCGACCTCGAGGTGGCGGTGCTGGCCCGCGCCGTGCGGGCCCAGGTGGAACACCGCGTCCTGGTCTGCGGTCGCCGCACCGTGGTCTTCGACTAGCCAGCCCTGGGCCCGATTGCGATTGTCGCAAATGCGCTGACTACCGTCGCGGCAGGCTCGACAACCGGAGGGGAATCGTGAAGAGCAAAGCCGCAATCCTTTGGGAACCACACACGAAGTGGAGCGTGGAGGAAATCGAACTCGATCCGCCCAAGGCGGGCGAGGTCCTCATCAAGCTGGCGGCGTCGGGCCTCTGCCACTCCGATGAGCACATGGTCACCGGCGACATGGTGCTCGACCCCGAGTTGGCCAAGGCGTTCGGCCTCAACCAGTTCCCGATCATCGGCGGCCATGAGGGCGCCGGTGAGGTGATCGAGGTCGGTGCCGGGGTCACCTCCGTGGCGCCCGGCGACCACGTGGTGCTGTCCTTCATCCCCTCCTGCGGGAACTGCCCGTCCTGTGCGACGGGGCAGCAGCACCTGTGTGATCTCGGCGCCTTCCTACTGGCGGGCAAGCAGGTCTCCGACATGACCGCGCGGCACCACGCGCAGGACGGCACCGATCTGGGCATCATGACCTGCCTCGGCACCTTCGAGCCCTACACGGTGGTGAGCCAGACCAGCGTCATCAAGATCCCCGACTACATCCCCCTCGACAAGGCGGCGCTGGTGGGCTGTGGCGTTACCACCGGCTGGGGCTCGGCCACCTATGCGGCCGACGTGCGCGCCGGGGAGACCGTGGTCATCGTGGGTCTCGGTGGCGTGGGCATGAACGCAGTGCAGGGCGCGGCCCTCGCCGGTGCCCGCCACGTCGTGGGCGTCGACCCGGTGGAGTTCAAGCGCAACCAGGCCCCCATCTTCGGTGCCACCCACACGGTGGCGAGCAAGGAGGAGGCGCAGGCACTGGTCGGCGAGCTGACCTTCGGGGCCATGGCCGACAAGGCCATCCTCACCGTGGGCGTGGCCGAAGGCCACCTCATCGCCCCTCTCCTGTCGATCGTCAAGAAGGCCGGTCGCGCTGTCGTCACCGCCGTGGCCCCCATGACGCAGATGGACGTGCAGCTGAACCTGTTCGAGCTCGCAATGATGCGTAAGGAACTGGTGGGTTGCATCTTCGGCAACGCAAACCCCCGCCGGGACATCCCGCATCTGCTGCGGTTGTACTCGGAAGGAACGCTCAAGCTCGACGAGCTGGTGACGACAACCTACGAACTCGAAGACATCAACCAGGGCTACCAGGACATGCGCGACGGCACGAACCTGAGGGGCGTCGTCACCTTCTGAATCGCACCGGTGGAGCCGTAGAAGGGACCACCTTCAGGGACCACGCGCGTCCTCTCGCTGGCGTGCTACGCACGTCATAGTCCCGAATGTTCATTTCGGGTTCAGTCGTTGTCGCTTGACCGAAGCGCTGCGAGTATGCCCCCGATGTCCCTTGCCGCCCTGATCGTCGATGACCAAGAAGACATGCGCCTCCTGCTGCGACTGGCGGTCTCCGTCGATGGGCGCATCGACATCATCGGGGAGTCGAGTAACGGCCAGCGTGCGCTCGAAGACATCTTGAAACATCGTCCCGATCTCGTCGTGCTCGATCAGATGATGCCTGGAATGAGCGGGCTCGAAGTGGTGCGCCGGCTTCGCGAGAAGCTTTCGGAGATGCCCAAGATCGTCCTGTGCTCGGCGCACCTCAACCCCGCCATGATCCTCGAGGCAATGGACGCAGGGGTCGATACCTGCCTGGCCAAAGAGGACCTGATGTCAATTCCGGACGTGGCCTGCCGCCTCTGCGCCTGACCCCCCGCCCACCCGGGTGGGTCGCCAGGGACGGCAGGCCCGCCGGCTCCGGGCCGGCTGGTCAGTGGGCAGGTTCGTTCTCGGCCACCAGGACGGTCACCGGCACCGTCACCGCACGGCTGAGGCGGCGAGGCACATCCAGGTGCAGCCACTTGCTGGGGCCGGCCGGCAGGGTGGACAGCAGGATCTCGTCGTAGTGGCGTCCGCGTAGCAGCAGTTGCTCCACGGCGTACACGGGGTTGACGTCGCCGACGCTTCCCGTGGCGGTGATACCCCGCTCGGCCAGCCGGGCAAGACCGTCCTGCAGAACCCTGCCAGCGGCCTCCCGGCACTCGCCTTCAGTGAAGGCGTGATCACCCGGGTGCTCCATGGGGACGAGCAGCTCGAACTCGCACTCGCCGTAGGCCCGGCGGCGCTCGATCTCCTCGAGGAGGTGAGCTCCTCCGAGGGTTCGGTGGGCGACGATGAGGTACCGGTGCATGTGCACCCCCTTCATTCGGTCACGCTGGATTTCCGGCCGCCGAGACCCGACGGCACCGAGCGATCGTGGCCACAGAGTACGCCTCTAGGCTCGCCCCGTGCCCGGTCTCACTCGATTCATCGCCACGATCGCAGGCGCGGGCCTGGTGGTGTGGGTGCTCCGCTCGGCGGTTCGCACCGTGGTGCTGCCTCGCGATGAGGCCGTCGCGCTGACCCGTGCGCTGTTCCGAGCCCTGAAGCGCATCTTCGACCTGCGGATCCGCCCCGGTACTACCTATGCGCGCACCGATCACGTCATGTCGATGTATGCACCGCTGGCCCTGGTGATGCTGCCCGGGGTGTGGGTGGCGCTCATCATCGCCGGATTCACCGCCATCTTCTGGGGCATGGGCGTGGACCCACTGCTCGAGGCATTCGAACTCTCGGGTTCCTCCATGCTCACGCTCGGAACCCACCAGGCGCCCGATCTGCCCACCCACGTCGCCACCTTCGTGGAGGCCACGTTGGGGTTGGGCGTCGTCGCCCTGCTCATCTCCTACCTGCCCTCGATCTACGCCGCCTTCCAACGACGGGAACTGTTGGTGACCAAGCTCGTGACGAGGGCGGGGGAGCCACCCGGCGCCATCACGATGCTGCGCCGTCACCACGCCCTGTCGCGCTTCGACGCGCTGGACGCGAGCTGGCCCGATTGGGAGACCTGGTTCGCCGACGTGGAGGAGACCCACACCTCGCAACCATCCTTGGTGTTCTTCCGCTCGATCTCCCCGGAACGGTCCTGGGTCACCTCCGCAGGCGTCGTGCTCGACACCGCCGCCCTGCGGGTCTCCACCCTGGACCTGCCCTTGAGCGCCGACGCGCAGTTGACCCTCCGAGCCGGGTTCCTGTGCCTGCGCCGCATCGCCGGCTATTTCTCGATCCCCTTCGATGCGGATCCCTCGCCCACCGATCCCATCAGCGTGCGGCGCGACGAATTCGACGCCGCCTACGACGAGATGGCCTCGGTCGGGGTTCCGCTGCGCCGCGACCGGGACCAGTGCTGGCGGGACTTCCAGGGCTGGCGGGTCAACTACGACTCGGCGTTGCTCGCCCTGGCGGGCCTCACCAACGCGCCCATGGCCCAGTGGTCCTCGGACCGTGCGACCCACCCTCGCCTGGGCCGCATCGGGCTGTCGCTGCGCCGCCACAACAGCTGAGTCCCACTCGGTAGGGTCCGGCGATGGCCTTCGACGTCCCCGACCATGTCCGCGACGTGCGCGACGCGGTCTACGAGTTCATGACCACACGGGTCGAGCCCCTGGAACCCTCACTGCACGCGGGCGACGATGACGCCCGGGCGGCACTGCGTGACCTGCAGGCGGAGGCCAAGGCGGCCGGCTTGTGGGCGTTGGGTCACCCGGTCGAGATCGGCGGGGGCGGCATGCCCTTTCTCGACTACGTGTACATCAACGAGGTGCAGGGCCGCAGCGAGTATGGCCAGCTCGCACTCGGCACCTACACGCTGCAGGACTCGCTGATGCTGCATCGCTACGCCGACGACGAGCAGCGCCGGCGCTGGCTGGCACCTCTGGTGCAGGCCGAGATCTCCCCGAGCTTCGCCATGACCGAACCGGAGGTCGCTTCGAGCGATCCCACCCAACTGCAGACCGCGGCGGTGCTCGACGGCGACGAGTGG
>JANMIX010000753.1:0-1739 GCA_031376015.1 Acidimicrobiia bacterium
GGCGCAGATCCAGGAGGCGCTGGAGACGGCCCTTGCCGGGCGCACCTCGATCGTGATCGCCCATCGCCTGTCCACCA
Organism: Acidimicrobiia bacterium; assembly: GCA_031376015.1. Taxonomy (GTDB): domain Bacteria; phylum Actinomycetota; class Acidimicrobiia; order Acidimicrobiales; family JACDCH01; genus JANMIX01. Next base: position 78 of record JANMIX010000753.1, read on the forward strand.
TCCAGTCCGCCGACCAGATCCTGGTGATTGAGGCGGGACGGATCGTCGAACGGGGCCGCCACGAGGACCTCGCCGGGCAGGGCGGGCTCTACGCCGACCTGTACGAGACGCAGTACCTGCGGGCGGCCGCGCTCACCACGTGACGGTTGCGGTGCCGGCTTCCCGGTTGCGGTCTGCGGCCCGCTACCGTCTTCGCCCGTGACTCGCACCCCGCTCGCCGGCTCGCCGTTCCTCGCCGCGTGCCGAGGCGAGAAGGCTGCGCACCGTCCGGTGTGGTTCATGCGCCAGGCCGGCCGTTCGCTGCCCGAGTACCGCGCGCTCCGGTCGAAGCACGCGTTCCAGGAGCTCATCACCGACCCGTCGGTCACGGCCGAGGTGACGCTCCAGCCGGTCCGCCGCCATGGCGTCGACGCAGCCATCCTCTTCAGCGACATCATCACGCCGGCCCAGGCGATCGTCCCCGGCATCTCGATCGAGACCGGCAAGGGTCCGATCATCGAGCAGCCGTTCCGCACCCTGGCCGACGTCGATCGTCTGCGCGCGTATGAACCGGAGCGTGACATCCCCTACGTGATCGAGGCCGTGCAGAAGTGCGTTGCCGAGCTCGACCCACTCGGCGTGCCGCTCATCGGCTTCGCCGGCGCGCCGTTCACGGTCGCGACCTACCTCATCGAGGGTGGGAAGTCGAAGGAGTTCGAGGCCACGAAGGCGATGATGCGGGCCGATCCCGAGACGTGGAGGGCACTGCTCGACGCCCTCGCCGACATCGCACTCGCCACCTTGCGCGCCCAGGTCCAGGCCGGAGCGTCAGCCGTGCAGCTGTTCGACAGTTGGGCCGGGATCCTCTCCGAGGCCGACTATCGGCGTTTCGTCATGCCTTCATCGGCGCGCATACTGCAAGGGCTGGCCGACCTCGGCGTGCCTCGCATCCACTTCGGCGTCGGCACCGGCGAACTGCTCGGCGCCATGGGCGAGGCCGGAGCCGACGTGGTGGGCGTCGACTGGCGGGTCGCACTCGCCGATGCACGACGCCGGGTACCGGCCGACAAGTCGCTGCAGGGGAACCTCGATCCGGTCACCCTGCTCGCCCCATGGTCAGTCGTTGAACACGAAGTGCAGCGGGTGCTGGACGACGCCGACGCCGCCGGGGGCGGTCACGTCTTCAACCTCGGCCACGGCGTCCTCCCGCAGACCGACCCCACCATCCTCACCCGTGTGGTGGAGATGGTGCACGGAAGCTGATCGTGCCGCCCGATCCGGCGCGCGTGGACAAGGCCGACGTGGTCATCGTCGGCGGAGGCATCTCCGGCCTGGCGACGGCCTGGTACGTGCTGCGCAAGCAGCCCGCACTTCGCGTGGTCGTGCTGGAGTCCGCCGCGTCGGTGGGCGGCAAGATCGCCGGTGCGACCGTCGCCGGGCATGCGGTCGACTGCGGCCCCGACGCGTTCCTCGCCCGCGTGCCGGGTGGTGTCGAGCTCGCGAACGAGCTCGGGCTCGGTGACGATCTCGTCGCACTGGCCACCGGAAAGGCGTGGGTCTGGTCGCGGGGCCGCCTCCGCGCGCTCCCGGAGGGCTTGGTGCTCGGGGCGCCGTCACGCCTCGTTCCGCTCGCCCGGTCGGGCATCCTCTCGCCGGCCGGGGTCGCACGTGCAGCCCTCGACG
>JANMIX010000759.1:0-2677 GCA_031376015.1 Acidimicrobiia bacterium
GGTATGGGCCTCGATCGGGGAGTGCTGGGACGCGACCGGGGGCGATGACCCCGAGCAGTTGCACGACCTACGAGTCGGCCTACGACGCACCCGCACCCTGCTCCGGTTCGGCAACCGGGTCCTGCCGCAGCCACTTCGTGCTCGGTACCGGCCCGAACTCCGATGGGTGCAGGCCGTCACCGGCCCCGCCCGTGACCTGGACGTCTGGGTTGGCATCTTCGAGGACCTCACCGAGGAACTCGTGTTACCGGCGGCGCGCCGCGATCTGGCTCCCTTTGCCGACCTTCTGCGACCACGCCGCGCCTCGGCCCGCGCCGAGTTGGGCGAGGTCCTGGCGGGCGCCCGCATCGCCGACCTGCGAGCCGGGTGGGCCACGGCCCTCGAGGTGTTGGAGACGTCCCTGGCCGAGGGCGCGGGTGATGCGGGGGAGTGGGGGCCGTGGCCGTCGCGTGCCCGGACGCCCGCCGGTGCCACCGTGCGGCGGCGCTTCGCTCGGGCGGAGACGCTCGTGCGCAGGCAGGCGAGCTCGCTGGATCGTGACTCCCCGCCCGATTCCGTACACGAATTGCGCAAGCGGGGGAAGGACGTGCGCTACCTCGTCGAGCTGTTCGGCCCGGTGCTCGAACCCGAACATCGCGCCAGGCTCCGGCACCTCCGACGGCTGCAGGATCAGCTCGGGCGGTATCAGGATCGCAGCATCCAGATCGGTTTCGTAGAGGAATGCATGGAGAGGGACGCGTCATCGCTGCCCGGCGCGACCTTGGCCGCTATGAAGGAGTTGTCGCACGCGCTGATCAAGTCGCGCAAACGGGTCCGCCGGGCCATCGATTCGCTCCTGGACTAGTCCTATTGAGGGATTGCCAAATGGTCTGCAGTCGAGCGCGCGGTGCACCGATGGTGGGGACGTGGCCTTCCTGCGGCAAGTGCGAATCGAGCTTCCCCGAGGAACCCGGCTCAGCGGTGACGTACTGCGAGTTCGCCACGACCACCTCTCCCTCGTACTCCTGGTGCACCTGCCTGCGCTGGCCGCCTATGCCCTCCTGACTGGGCGCCCGTGGCGTGAGGTGGTGGTCGAGGTGGGGCTGCCTGCTTGCTTCCTGTGGGGTGCACGCATCATCGGCCGGCCCCGGCTCGCCGCAGTCGCGCTGGCCTGCGGACTTTTCGTCTGCTCGGGTCTGCTCGTGGTCTTTGCCGGCGGAGCCAGCGAGGCGTATTTCCATCCCCTGGTGATGCTGGCGGTCGTGGCGCTCTACCAGGACTTCCTGCCCTTCGCGGTGTACTTCGGTCTCGCCGTGACGGCCAACGTGGGCATCGCCCTCCTGGGCTTCCCGTGGCTGATCGGTGACGGTGGCGCCCCTCGGGACCCCTGGCTGGCCGCCGGCTTGCGCTGCGGTGCGCTGGCGTTGGCGGCCTTCGCGCAGTTCCTCTACTGGCGAGCGACCGAGGTCGCCCAGGAGGAGAGCGAGGGCCTAGCCAGCGAACTGGCCAGCAGCGAGGACCAGCTCTCCCAGCGCGACGCCGTGTCGAGGCTGTTCGTCCAACTGGCCCGGCGGAACCAGGCGCTCCTCGATCATCAGATCGCCCAGCTCGGAGGACTCGAGCACGACGAAACCGATCCCGACGCGCTGGAGGCCCTGTTCAAGTTGGATCATCTGGCCACCCGGATGCGCCGCAACGCCGAATCGCTGCTGGTTCTGGCGGGCGAGGACTCGCCCCGGCGCTGGGGACGGCCGGTGCCGCTGGCGGATGTGGCCCGCGCCGCCATTGCCGAGGTCGAGGACTACACACGGGTGATCGTCAGCGTCGAGGACGGGCTGGCCCTGTCGGGTCGAGCCGTTGCCGACGTGTCCCACCTGCTGGCCGAGTTGGTGGAGAACGCCCTCACCTTCTCGCCGCCCGGGTACCGCGTGCAGGTGCGCAGCATCGTGACCCGCGGGCCCGAGGGTGCCTGCCTACTCACCGTGGAGGACCACGGGCTGGGCATGGGGGAGGAGTCGCTGCGTGCCGCCAACGAGTTGCTCGCCAACCCGCCCGAGGTAGGGCTCCGCTTGTCCCCGCAGCTGGGTTTCCACGTCGTGGGGCGCCTGGCTGCCCGGCACGACATCGCGGTGGCCCTCGCTCCGACGACCGGTGGGGGACTCACCGCGCTGGTCCGGCTCCCCGCTGCCTTGTTCCCCGTCGAGGATCCTCAGTGCGCACCGGCGACCGACGCTTCCGCGGAATCGGCATCGGCGGTGGGGCCGCCCACAGTGGCCGACCTGCCGAGCATCGCCGGACCGGTGTCCCCCCGCCGGCATCTCAGTCCCGCACAGGTCGAGGGATCGGTTCCCGGCCCGCCCGTACCGGCCTCGCCGCTGCCCACCCATCCACCGGCAGGCCGGAGCTCCCCGCTGCCCCGGCGTCGCCCGGGCGAAGCGTTCGCGGCGACCGCCGGTCCGCTGGCCGTGATCGCGGCGCCGGCGGGCTCCTACACCCGGGCGCGCGATGCGCAGGGGATGAAGGACGCGCTCCGGCGGTTCCAATCGAGCCAGGCCGCCGCCCGGCGCCAGCCGGTTGGGGCGGATACCGGAGGGGAACAGCGATGAGTGAGGGAATAGAACGGATGGCCTGGTTCCTCGACGGGTTCACCCGTCGCGTACCGGGCGTCACCAGCGCGGTGGTCGTCTCCGCCGATGGC
>JANMIX010000762.1:0-2031 GCA_031376015.1 Acidimicrobiia bacterium
CCGCCGCCAGTGGTTCCACCGCCTCGTCGTGCTTGGGATCCACGTTGACCCGCAGTGCGGGGAAGGCGCCGAGGAGATCCTCGAAACGGGGGATCGGCTCGACCCCGTCCACGCGGGCGAGGCGCACCTCCGACCAGGGCAGCGCCGCGATCTCGCCGGTCCGATCAGTGACCCGGTCGAGGTGATCGTCGTGGAAAGCCAGCAGTTCCCCATCGGCGGTCACGTGCACATCGGTCTCCACGTAGGAGAACCCCAGGCCGACGGCGTGCTGGAAGGCAGGCAGGGTGTTCTCGGGCACCTCTGATGCGCCGCCGCGGTGGGCGATGGCGAGAGGACCGGGCCAGTTCAGGAAGGCGAAGTCAGCGGCGCGAGGCACCCCAGGAACCTACCGCTGCGTTCGGGAACCGGTTGCGTAGCCTGCGGCCGTGGCGTCCCCCCGCACTTCCCTGGCGTCACGGCGGGCCCAACCCCTCACCCGCACCGAGCGGCGCGTCCTGGCCGGCACGGCCGTGGTCACCACGGCCTGTGTGTTCCCGGCGTTCCTGGTGGGGGCGGTGGCCGTGCAACTGCGCGACGACCTGGGGTTCTCCGCCTCGGGTACCGGTGTCGGCGTGGCCGCCTTCTTCGGTGCCGCCGCCGCCTCGTCGCTTCTGTTGGGGCGCTTCGTCGAACGCATCGGCCCCCGCCGGGGCATGTTCGCAGCGGTGGCCGTCAGCGCAGGAGCGTCGCTGTCGATCGCCCTCTTCGCCCGCTCCCTGGCCACCCTCGCCGCGTTCCTGGTGGTGGGGGGCTCGGCCAACGCGTTGTGCCAGCCCAGCGCCAACCTCCTCGTGGCCCGGCATCTGCCCGCGGGTCGCCAGGGTGTCGCCTTCGCCGTCAAGCAGGCGGCGATCCCTTTCTCGACGCTCCTGGCGGGCGTCAGCGTGCCGGCCCTGGCCCTCACAGTGGGATGGCGGTGGGCGTTCGCGGCGGCGGCCCTGTTGTCGCTGTCCTCGGTGGCGTTGGTGCCTCGGGTGGGTACCGAACCGGTGGTGCGGCGGCGCCGCGTGGAGCGCAGCGGCGACGTCCCCGCGCCGATCATGGCCATGCTGGCCGTCGGCATCGGCCTCGGCGCGGCCGCCGGTGGCACCTTGGGGTCCTTCCTGGTATCGGCCGCGGTGGACTCGGGGATGAGCGAGGGACACGCCGGGGAGTTGCTCACGTTCGGCAGCTTGGCCGGCATCGGCGTGCGCATCGCCGCAGGCCTGGCCGCCGATCGACGTGGAGGCGGGCACCTGCGGGTGGTGGCGTCGATGCTCGGCGCCGGCGCCGTTGCCTTCTGCCTGCTGGCGCTGCACACGGCGCCCGCCTATCTGGTGGGGGCGCCGCTGGCGTTCGGCACTGCGTGGGCATGGCCCGGGTTGTTCAACCTGGCGATCGTGCGGGCCAACCCGCGTTCGCCGGCGGCGGCCACCGGCATCACCCAGACCGGCACCTACTTCGGCGCGGTGGCCGGCCCGGTGCTCTTCGGTGTCCTCGCCGATCGGGCGGGTTACCGCGAGGCTTGGTTGGCGGCAGCCGCCCTCGCGGCGGCCAGTGCCACGGCCATGGTCATCGGCCGCGCCCGCCTGCGCCGGTGGCGGGCCCAGCTCAGCGAGGCCAGTACTCGTCCTTGAGCAGCCGCTTGTAGAGCTTGCCGGTGGGGTGCCGGGGGAGTTCGTCGCGGAAGTCCACCGTGCGGGGGCACTTGTAGTGGGCCAGGCGGTCGCGGGTGTAGGCGATGATCTCGGCGGCCAGTTCCGGAGACGGCTCGACCCCCGGCGCCGGCTGCACCACCGCATGGACGCGCTCGCCCATCTCCTCGTCGGGCACCCCGAACACGGCCACATCCGCCACCTTCGGGTGCAGGGCCAGGACGTTCTCGGCCTCCTGGGGATAGATGTTCACCCCGCCGGAGATGATCATGAAGGCCTTGCGGTCGGTGAGGTAGAGATAGCCGTCCTTGTCCAGGTAGCCGACGTCGCCCAGGGCGTTCCAGTTGGGGTGCTGCGG
>JANMIX010000787.1:0-6694 GCA_031376015.1 Acidimicrobiia bacterium
AAGCTCTCCAGCAGACCTTCTCCGATGCGCTTTCGTGTCATCTCCACCAGCCCGAGCTCAGAGATGTCGAAGACCTGGGTTCTCGTCTTGTCGCGTGCCAGGGCGGCTCGGAAGACCCTGATGACCTGCTCCCGGTTGGCCCGGATCTCCATGTCGATGAAGTCGACCACGATGATCCCGCCGATGTCACGGAGTCGCAGCTGGCGCGCCACCTCCTCGGCGGCCTCGAGGTTGTTACGGAACACCGTTTCCTCGAGGCTGGAGGTACCCACGTTCTTTCCGGTGTTCACGTCGATGACCGTGAGCGCCTCGGTGTGCTCGATGATGAGTGACCCGCCCGAGGGCAGCCACACCTTGCGGTCGAGTGCCTTGTGCAGTTGCTCGTGCACGTGATGCCGCTCGAAGAGCGGGAGCGGCTCGCTGTCGGTGTCGAAGTACTCGACCCGGTCGGCCAGCGCGGGCGAGATGGAGGCGACGTAGTCGCGGACCTCCTCGTAGAGCCGGCGGTCATCGATGACGATCCCCCGGTACTCGGAGTTGAACTCCTCGCGGATGACCCGCACGGCCATGTCCGGCTCCTGGTAGAGCAGGGCGGGAGCCTGGCTGCGCTTGGCCAGGGCCTCGATCTGGCCCCACTGGTCGAGGAGGCGCCGCACATCACGCTCGATCTCCTCGGTGGTCACGTTCTCGGCCGCCGTGCGCACGATCACCCCGTGGTGAGCAGGCTTGACCCGATCGAGGATGCCGCGCAGGCGCTTGCGCTCGTCATCGGGCAGTCGCTTGGAGATGCCGTAGGTCGAGCTGTAGGGAATGAGCACCACGAAACGACCGGGGAGCGAGACCTCCTGGGTAAGGCGGGCTCCCTTGTGGGCGATCGGGTTCTTGGTGACCTGGCAGATGATGTTCTGCTTCGCCTTCAGCATCTGCTCGATGCGCAGGTTCTGGCCCTTCTGTTCCACGTCCTCGGCGTCGTATTGCACGTCGCCTCGGTAGAGCACCGCGTTCTTCGGGGTGCCGATGTCGACGAACGCCGCCTCCATGCCCGGCAGCACGTTCTGGACACGACCGAGGTAAATGTTCCCGTGGATCTGAGCGACATCGTCGGAGGGCCGGGACACGTAGTGCTCGGTGAGCGCCCGACCCTCGAGCACGGCGATCTGAGTGGCGTGGGGCTGGACGTGCACACACATCAGGTAGCGGCCCACGGGGCGACCCTTACGTTCGCGTCCCCGACGGGCCTCGAGGGTTTCGCCGTCGAGTTCGACGGGCTCGTCGTCCACTGTGGCCCGCACCGGAGCCTCGCCTCGGCGAGACCGCCCCCCGCCGCTGCTGCGGCCGCCCCCTTGCGCGGCACCCCCACTGCCGGTGCCGGTGCCGGAGCGATCCGCGGCTGCGGCGTTGCCGCCGCTACCGCCGCCCGACTTCCCTCGGCCACCTCGCCGCCTGCGCCGCTTGGGGCCCGTGTCACCCCCTGAGCCCGTACCGCCATCCTCTGCGCCCTCGGTCGCACCACCGGCGCCCGCCAGCGCCTCGGGCGCCGGGCGGCTGTCGCCGATCTGGGGACGCCGCACCAGGGCCTGGGAGGCTGCGGCGACATCGCGGGGCCGATTCTGGGTCATCCGCTCGGGGAGTTCCTCCGGCTGACGGCGCAGATCGGGCTCGCCCAGCACCTCGGGATTTTCGGCCCCGGGCCGGCGAGGGCCCTCGCCCGCCGCTTCGCCCTCGGCAACGACGCCGTCCTCGGCGCCCGCGCCGGCTCCTTGGCCACCGCCACGGTTCCGGTTCCGACCCCCGCGTGAGCCGCGCCGACGGCGCGGCCCACCGGCGCTGAGCGAGCCCCCTTCAGGGCCATCCGGTTGCGAACTGGTATCAGCGCCCTGATCCGTGCCCTGATCCGTGCCCAGATTCAGGGACGCCGACGACTCGCTGTCGCCCGCCGTGGAATCGGCGCGCGAGGCGGATCGAGCGGACATGATGTCGGGCGTAGGGCTGGCCGGGTCAGACGGGGCGGAGGGCGCCTCTGAGGGCGCCGGGGGCGCCTGCGGATGGTCGGGCTCGGACCGAGGCTCGATGTGCTCGGACATGGGGTAGTTCCCTTCTCATGGCGCGCTCGTCTCGAGCGCGCGGGCCGGCGTCGGCTGGAGGTCGAGCGCAAGTGGCTCGACCGACGCGCCGTCGGCGTTGATCCATTGGTGCAACCTGCACACCCGATCGAGGAAAACGCCGTCACCCAGGAGGGCGACGAGTTCGTCAGGACGGAGGCCCCGGGGCTGGGGGGCTAGTTCGGCCACGAATCCCGTGTGGTCGTCGTCCAGCAGTTCGAGCGAGCAGATGGTGGGCCGTACATCGTCCGTGACGGGCTGGCCCTTTCGTTCCCGGGTGACCACGAGCTCCTCGGCGCCGAGGACGGCGTCGAGGCGTTCGGCGAGGTCGGACCGACCGACCCCACGCACGAGGGTTCGCCATGTGCAGCGGACCACGGCCTGCTGCAATGACTGGGAGCCGGGTTCGACCTCGGCCGCTCCCTGCACGTGGAATCCAACGGGCAGGCACGGGTCGAGCCGGGCGGGGAGGGTCCCTTCGTCGAGCGATTCGGTGAGCTCGACGTCGAGGTATTCGCCGATGGATTCGGCGCCCGTGGGAAGCGCGAGGCCGAAGCTCAGCTTGGGGTGGGGGTTGAATCCTTCGCTACGAGCGACAGGTAGTTCCGCTCGTCGCAGGGCGCGTTCCCATATACGAGCGGTGTCGCGGTGGCTGGTGAAGCGGACCTTGCCCAACTTGGCGTAACGGATCCGGTAGAAGAAGCGAGGCGGTCGAGGCGCGTTCATCGGCGGGCACCCAGCACGACGGGCACCTCGCCCCCACGGGCCAGATCCTGGCCCGTGCCCTGGCTGCCGCCCGCGGGTGGGACGGCGGAAGCCACGACGTGCTCGATCCCGTAGCCGGTACATGCGCCGCAGTCGTAGCACGGGGTCCACCGGCAATCGGGGAGGCCGACCTCGGCGAGGGCGTCTCGCCAGTCTTGCCAGAGGAAGTCCTTGTGCAGGCCGGCCGAGAGGTGATCCCAGGGCAGCAGCTCGGACTCGGTGCGGTGGCGGTACGCGAAGTCGTCGATGTTCAGCCCGTTGGCGGCCATGGCGTCTTCCCAGCGGCGCAGGTCGAAGTATTCGGACCACTCCTGGAAGATGCCGCCGTTGCGCCACACGTGCTCGATCACCGCGCCCATGCGACGGTCGCCACGGCTGGCCAGCCCCTCGGCGAGCGTGGCCTTGGGGTCGTGCCACTTGAGCTGCACTCCCCGGTCGCGCTTGGAGCCGTCCCGCAGCAGGGCGATCTTGCGCTGCAGCTCGGCAACGGTGTTCTGGCCGAACCACTGGAACGGCGTGAAGGGTTTGGGTACGAAACCGCCCACCGACGCGCTGACGGTAGCGCCGTTGGTGTGGGCCCGTCCCAACTCCGCCGACCGGCGGGCCAGTTCGAGTATCCCCAACGTGTCCTCGTCGGTCTCGGTCGGCAGCCCGGTGAGGAAGTAGAGCTTGATGCGCCGCCACCCCTGCGAGAAGGCGCTGTCGACCGCCGAGTAGAGATCCTCCTCGGTGATCAACTTGTTGATCACCTGGCGCATCCGCCATGAGCCGGCCTCTGGGGCGAAGGTCAGGCCGGTCCGGCGCGCCTTCTGGATCTGCGCGGCGATCTTCACGGTGAACGCGTCGACGCGCAGCGACGGCAGCGACACGGACACGTCGCCGCACCCGAAGTTCATGGTCGACCCGATGACCTCCTCGATGCCCGAGAAGTCGGCCGTGGACAGCGACGTGAGCGCCACCTCGTCGTACCCGGTGCGCCGCAGCCCGTCCTCGACCATCGTGCGCACCTGCTCGGCGGGACGCTCGCGCACGGGACGGGTGATCATGCCGGCCTGGCAGAAACGGCACCCGCGGGTGCAGCCTCGGAAGACCTCGACGTTGAGCCGGTCGTGCACCACCTCGGTGAGCGGGACCAACTGGCGGCGCGGATAGGGCCATTGACCGAGGTCGGCGATGGTGCGTTTCTCGATGCGTTCCGGTGCAGCGGCGTCGATGGGCTCGAAACTGCGCAGTCGTGGACCGTCATAGCTGGCCTGGTAGAGGGCGGGGACGTAGACACCGTCGATGCCCGCCAACGCTCTCCAGATGCCGAGACGATCCGGCTTGTTCGCCCGCTTCCACTCCCCCACCACGTCGGTGATCTCCGCGATCACTTCCTCGCCGTCACCCAGCACGACCGCGTCGACGAAGTCGGCCAGGGGCTCTGGGTTGTAGGTGCAATGCCCTCCCGCGATGACCAGGGCATCGCCGGGACGGCGGGCAGCCGCGTGGAGCGGGATGCCGGCGAGGTCGATGCACTCCAGCACGTTGGTGTAGACGAGTTCGGCCGACAGGTTGAACGCCAGCAGATCGAACTCATTGGCGGGGCGGTGCGTGTCCACCGAGAAGAGCGGCAATCCGTGCCGGCGCAACAGCGGCAACAGGTCGACCCAGGGCAGGTAGGCGCGCTCCGCCACTGCGTCCTCACGCTCGTTGAGCAGTTCGTAGATGATCTGCAGGCCCTGGTTGGGCAGTCCGATCTCATAGGTGTCCGGATAGGTGAGCAGCCAGCTCACATCGGAAGGGTCGTGACGGGGCGCGACCATGCCGTCCTCGCAGCCGATGTACCGGGCGGGTTTGGTGACCTGTGCGAGAAGGGGCTCGAGCTGGGCCCAGATCGACGACATTGCGGGACCGAGGCTACCGGATGACCCCGGACGACCCGGATCCGGTCGGACGGGCCGACCTGCTGCTCAAGAGAACCGACGGCTGTGGATGTTCACGACGAGGCCGATGGCGGCGAAACTGGCGATGGTCGACGACCCGCCGTAGGACATGAACGGCAGGGGGATGCCGGTCACCGGCATGATCCCCATGGTCATCCCCGCGTTCTCGAATATCTGGAACATGAACATGCACAGCACGCCCACACACGCGAGGGTGCCGAACGGATCGCGCGAGAGCTGCGCGGTACGGAAGATCCGCCAGCACATGATGCCGAACATGGCCAGCAGGGTGCCCGAGCCGAGGAACCCCAACTGCTCGCCGACGGCAGTGAAGATGAAGTCCGTGTGCTGCTCGGGGACGATTCCCAGACGCGTCTGGCTCCCCTCGAACAAGCCCTGCCCCACGGCGCCACCCGCACCGATCGCCGTCTTGGACTGGTTCAGGTTGTAGGTGGCGGCACGCAGATTCTGCTCCTGATCCAGGAACGAGGTGAGCCGGTCCTTCTGGTACTGGGCCAGCACGCTGGACTGCAACACGACGGCGGTGCCGAGGACGGCAACCAGCAACAACGCCAGCAGGTAGCGCGACGGCGCGCCGCTGAGAGCGAGCACCCCCGCCGCGATGACGGCCAGCACGAGACCGGTACCGAGGTCCGGCTGCAACATGATCAACCCCAGCGGCACGAGGGCGATGGTGACCAACCCGAGGACCCGCCGCAGGTCGATCTCCCCGCGGAACTGCGAGCCGACGGCCGCCATCATGCAGATGAGGCCGAACTTGGCGAACTCGGAGGGCTGCATCTGGAACGAGCCGAGCTGAAACCAGGCCTGGGCTCCCTTGGAGGACGAGCCCACGGGTGACACCACGAGGACCAGCAGAGCGCAGCTGCCCCCGTACAGCACAAGGGCGAAGTCCCGGAACATCCGGTAGTCGATGGAGGCGACGAGCAGCATCACGATCGTGCCGATCACGACGTAACTGCCCTGCTTGACCAGGAAGCTGCTGTGGTAGGGGGACGTGGGCCCTCGGGTGGCGCTGTAGACCATCAGGACACCGAGGCTGGCCACTGCCAGGACCGCGCCCATGAGGACCACGTCGAGGTGACGCCACGCGGCGGCAGGGTTGCGGTTCAGTCGGGTGGTGGGGCTTCGCCCCAGGGTGAGCCCGGCCATCAGTCACGCACCCGGGATCGGCTGAGGTCGACGCCACCGGGGACGGGCTTGTCGAGCACGCCTCCGGGGCCGACATGGGGTTGGAGCGCCGGATCGGCGATGCCTTCGAGCACCCGACGCATCACCGGCGCGGCCGCCACCGCGCCGAACCCGGAGTTCTCCAGCACGGCGACGCCGACATAGCGGGGCGATTCTGCGGGGGTCATGGCAGCGAAGAGCGCGGTGTCGCTGCCGTTGGTCACCTGGGCGGTGCCGGTCTTGCCGGCCACGACCCAGTTGGGGAAGTTGTTGAAGGCGCCGTACGCGGTTCCTCCGGCGCGTTGGGTCACCCCGATGAACCCGTCCATCATGGCGGCGCGGCCCGCAGGGTCGAGCGGCACCTTGGACCGCACGTTGGGTGCGATGCGTTTCAGCACCGCTGCGCTGGAACCCTGCCGGATCTCGACCGCGATGTTGGGAGCGAAGAGCGTCCCCCCGTTGGCGAAGGTGCTGTAGGCGTTGGCGATCTGCAAGGGCGTGGCCACCACGTCGCCCTGACCGATGGCGACGTTGGCGCTGTCGCCGGTGTACCAATCGCCGAAGGGAAAGGCCTGCGGGTTCTGCTCGTGCCGGCGCTTCTTGTTCTCCGGGGTGGGGATGAATCCGGCTTGGTCGCCGATGAGGGGAAATCCCGTGTCGACTCCCAGACCGAAACCCTCCGCCGTCCTCTGGATGGCGTTGCCGAACTTG
>JANMIX010000806.1:0-3525 GCA_031376015.1 Acidimicrobiia bacterium
CGCTCGCCGGCAGATCTGCCGGCAGTGGGGCCCCGAACGGTGACGGCGACCCCGCCGGCGGCGGGGCAGCTTCGGACGCCGGCGGGGCGGCCCCATCGAACACGTCGTCATCGCACCCGCGGGCCAGCTCAGCTGGCCGCAAGGCAGGCACCGATGAGGCCGCCACCATCGCGCACACAGCCAGTCCAACACCCCAACGAACCCGGGCCCGTGCTCGTTCCCCCATCGCACACCAGACTTTCGCAAACGGACCGGGCATCCGAATCCCCCAGGATTGGAACCCATCGCCCATCGCCGCGCAATAGCCCATACAAACCATTACAACCCGACACGATGACTTGACACACCGCCGATGTGACTACCAACAGAATGACATGAACAAGTCATTCACAATAGTCCAATAGAGCTATACAGAACTACCATCCGGGTGACGACACCCATGACATGCAGGAACCGGCCCGGGCAAGTCGCGCGTGCATTACCCGCGTCGCAGGCGCCCTCCTGGTGGGCAGCGTGCTGGCGGTCATGGTCCTCGCCGGCCGGGCCGCCGCCCACGGCAGTCCCGCCACCCCCAACACCCGCATCTGGGCCGTCATCATCGGTATCAACGACTACCCCGGCACCGACCACGACCTGGCCAGCGCGGTCGCCGACGCCGAACTCATGAACCGCACCCTCGCCCACCTGGGCGTGCCCGCCGAGCACCGCACCCTCCTCACCGACCACACCGCCACCCCCGCCGCCATCACCCACGCCCTGGCCTGGCTCGCCGAGCACACCGGCCCCGCCGATACCGCCGTGGTGTTCTACGCCGGACACGCCGACACCGTCACCGGCCAACCCGCGCTGCGCGCCGCCGACGGCACCCCCCTCACCGACACCGACCTCGCCGCCGACCTTGCCCCCGTCCACAGCCCCCTGTGGATCACCCTCGCCTCCTGCGACGCCGGCGCCTTCACCGCCCTCCTCGCCCCCCGACGTCTCCTCACCGCCGCCGCTCCCGCCGGCCAAGCCGCCTACGAAAACACGGCGCTCGGTCACTCCTACCTCACCGCCGCTCTCCTCCCCCACCTCGACACCCACACCAGCATCCAAGCCGCCTTCGCCGCCGCCGTCGCCGAGCTCCGCGCCCAGGGCCACGCCGACCGGCTCCCCGCCCTCTACGACCAAACCACCCAGCCCCTCACCCTCGCCCCCTGACCCAGCCGCGGGCTTGGCACGCGCGGCGCCGCTCCCCCCAACGTGTGCTCCCCGCGCCCGCCCCGCGTTCGCGCTGGCTACAAGCCCAGCCCCAGGTCGTGGTCGGCTTCGATGTGGCGGCGGCTGGCGTGGGGGGTGAGGTGGGCGATGGTGGTGGCGTCCTGGAGGGCTTGCTGCCACCGCTCCGGGCCCTCGACGTTGAGGCTGTCCCGGCCGTAGCCGTGCTCGTCGGCGGCGCGGATGACCGCCCGGGGATCAGCGAGGGGGTCCAGGGCATGGGGGCGGGGCAGGTTGGCTAGGGCCCGCTCCAGGGTGTCGGTGCGGCTGTCGGGGACGATGTGGTGGTCGGCTTGGGCTTCGACACGCAAGGCCAACCCGAACCACACATCCCGGCCCGGCCCGTGCCGGGGGAGCGGCCCGAGCCGGTCAACGAGATGTTCCGGCGGGGCTGCACCGTCAGCGATGGCGGCGACGCGTGCTGCTCGTAGGTCCTCGAGTGTGTTCTCGACCAGCTCGCGGTCGCTGCGTACCCGGGAGTCGTCGGGGTGTTCGAGACTGCGTTGGGCCAGCGTGGCGCGGGGCAGTGCGGAGCTGGTCCAGGCCGTAGGCCAGCGGTTCGTCCTGGCGGATTGCGCCGACCACGACGCTCGCCCAATGGTCGGCCAGTTCCCGCTCCAGTCGGGTGACTTCGTGGCGGCGCCACCGGTGGGTCTGGTCCCACTGCTGGTAGAGGTGGTCGGCGGCTTGCAGGTCCAGCATCTCGGCCCGGGTGCCCCGGAGCCGGTGCTGGAGTTGGTCCAGGTTGCGTTGGGCGATATCGCGGTTCTCCACGCACCTGTGATGCTCCTGGCGGCTCCCCCGGCGCAGCTGGTGTAGCCCGCCGGTGTCGGCCACCCGGGCTTGGCGGCGGCGCAAGTCCTCCCATGCTCGCCGACAGTCCTGCTCCTCGCGCCGGTATCGGGCTTGCGTGTCGGCCAGGCGGCGGGCCACGTCCTTGGGTCCAGCCGCCAGCACCTGGTCGTGCTCGGCCTTCTCCGCCGTCAGGCGCCGCTCGAGGACAGTGGGGTCATGCACCGCCGCGAAGCGGCGTTCGGGCACCCGGGACAGCGCGTCGAGAGTGTGCTCGGCGGGGGTACGGGGATCGCCGACCACAATGCCGGGATACTCATAGGCGCCCTCGCCGATGGTGTGCCAGGTGTGGGTGGGGTGGCGGCCCCTGGACTGGCCCACATAGCCGGTGAGCCGGTCCAGGGTGGGGGTACCCAGCAGGTGGGCTTGGTCCCAGGTGCCGCCCTGGGCGCCGTCGATGGTGCGCGCCCACCCATGGGACAGGTTCGGTGTCCCATCCGGCCGGGTGCCGGCCGCGAAGCCGGTAGGGATCTCGACGGTGGTGTCGTCATCGAGGCGGGTCACCAGACCGGCGGCGGTGACGGACACGACGGTGCCGGTGCTGCCGTTGATCAGCTTCCGCCGGTCCGGGAGGGTGAGGGTGGCGTGGCACAACACCCGATCCCCCACCGCATACGAACGCTGGTCAGGACCCCATCCGGGACCCTCCAGTACCGGGCCGGCGAGTTCACCGCGCTTGATGCGGATCCGGCGGATGCGGTCGGTGACGTCCTCACAGTCGACGTGGGACACGGCCAACACGACGACATTGGCGGCGCCGTGGCGGTCGGCGTCGGCCACCGCGGCGGCGGCCAGGGCGTCACGGGTCTCCGCTGGTGTGGGGTATTCGTGGTCCCAGCCGTGTTCGGCCCGGATCGACTGGCTGTGCTCGATGTCCCCGGCCCGGTAGGCGGCCAGGGCGTCGCGTTCGCTCGGATCCTGTTGACGGCGGTTCACGGTCAACTCGACCGCGTCGAGATCCCCAGTGGCGACCCGGTGGTGAAGTTCAGCGGCCAGGCCGCCGGGCCGCACCGCACGGCCCTGGTCGTCATCGCCCAGACACCACAACATCCCGCCCGGAGTGGCGGTGACGGCGGCGAGGACGGCGTGGGCGTCGCGGGTCGACACCTGGGACACCTCATCAAGGACCACCACCGTCCCCGCCTGCAGCGGGGTGGGGTTGAGGCGGAAGCGGGCGATGGTCATAGCGTCCAGGCCCGCAGAGTGAAGTTCGGCCACGGCCTTATTGGTGGCCGCCAACGCCACCACCGGCCGACCGTCGTTGGTGAGAGCGGCGGCCGCGGCGGCGGTGAGAGCGGTCTTGCCGTGCCCCGCCGGCGCCAGCACCACCCGCAACCCTCGCCCCGGTGCACACAGCCCAGCCACGGCGTCGGCCTGGTCTTCACCCAACCCCACCGGCGAGCGGTCGATGGCATC
>JANMIX010000066.1:0-3709 GCA_031376015.1 Acidimicrobiia bacterium
CAACGAGGTGTTCCTCGACGAGGTGTTCGTGCCGGCCGACCATCTCGTCGGCGACCTCAACCACGGGTGGGCGGTGGCCAACACCACGCTGGCGCACGAACGAGGCACGACGTTCCCGTTCAAGGAACAGGTGGTGCACGAGGGTTACCTCGATGAGTTGTACGCACTGGCCTCGTCGCGGGGCCGTCTCGACGACGTCGATGTGTCCGACGCGCTGGCGCAATCGTGGATCGAGTTGCGCCTGCTGCGGCTCCACAACTGGCGCACGCTGTCCCGGTTGGGCCGAGGCCTCGAGCCCGGCGCCGAATCGAGTTGGGTGAAGCTCACCTGGAGCGACATGACCCAGCACCTGTCGGCCACGGCGCTCGATGTGCTCGGCCCCGACGCCCCTCTCGCCGGCAAGTGGCAGCGCCAGTACCTGTGGTCGAAGGCCGCGTCGGTGGCCGGCGGCACCAGCGAGATCCAACGCACCATCATCGGCGAACGCATCCTCGGCCTCCCCCGCTGACGGCCTGCGGGGGTGGAGCCGCGGCCCGCCAACCCGCAACGCCGCACCGCCCGCCGCACCGGCTCCCGTGCGGGGAGAATCTCCGACCTTCTTGACGTATCGAACACCTGTTCGTATACTCGTGCACATGGCTGTTGCCGACCCGCCTTCCACCGACCTGCCCGCGGCAACCCCATCCGACACCGACACCCCATCCGCCACCGACACCCCATCCGCCACCGACATGGAGTCACGGGCGGCGCAGCTCATGGGTGTCATCAACGCCGCCACGGCTGCGCTCGTCGCCTTGCTCGTCCAGGTCGCCGACACGGAGGCGTGGCGGGTGCCCGGGGTGCGGTCGCTCGAGCACTGGGTCATGTGGCGCTGCGGCGTGTCGCCTGGTCGCGCCCGCCGGCTCGTCGCCCTGGCCCGCCGCTCGGCCGAGTTGCCCCTCACGGTCGCAGCGTTTACCGAGGGCGCGCTCACAGAAGACCAGGCCGCCGAGATCGCGGCCCACGTACCCGTCAGCCACGAGGCCGACGTGCTCGGCATCGCTGCGGCCTCGACGGTCCCCCAGTTACACCGCGTCGTTCGTACGCTGCCGCCGCTCGCACCCACGCCCACCGCCGAGGATCCCGAGCCGGAACCCACACCGGAAGTCCGCGAGGTCAGCTTCGGCTACGACCACGACGGTCGCTGGCGGTTGTCGGCCAGCCTGCCCGCGGATGAGGGCGCCATCGCCGAGGCGGCGCTCGTCGCCGCTCGTGACGCGCTGCTTCGCGACGGCCATTCGGACGTGACCTGGGCCGATGCCCTTCTCGCCGCGCTGGTTGGTCCCTCGGTGCCCGTTGAGCTGTACGCCCACCTCGATCTGGATGCACACGGGGTCGACGCCGCTCGATTGGGGGGAGGCCCGGGTCTGCCCGACAGCCTGCGCCGCAAGCTCGGCTGCGATGCGAGCATCCGTATGGTCCTGGAGCGATCCGGCACCGCCGTCGCGCTGTCGAGCCCGGCCCGCATCGTCCCGAAACGATTGCGTCAGCTCGTTCTCGACCGCGACCGGACCTGCCGGATACCGGGCTGCACCCACACTCGTTGGCTTCAGGTTCACCATCTCACCCATTGGGAAGACGGAGGACCCACCAGCCTCGACAACCTCGTCGCCATCTGTGGGTTCCACCATCGTGCGCACCATCGCGGGGAGATCCACCTCCGGGGCGACCCCACGCACCCCGAGGGGCTCGAGGTACACGACCACCGCGGTCGCCGCCTTACCGGGAACGCCCCATCCAGGGCACCCGCCGCCAGCATGTGGCCAACCGGGCGTTTCGAGCCGCCTTCTGGCGAGCACCTCGACCCCACACATCTGGTGTGGGGCGACCGAAAACCGGCCTGACCGCGAACTACAGGTCGATTCTCTCGACCTGTCGGGTGTCGAAGCCGTAGAGGTCGATGGTTGTCTTGCCCTCCATCTCGATGGCGCGAAACCACGCCTCCTCCTTGGCGACCTTCTCGCGGGCGGACGCCGTCACCTCGGCCAGACGGGACGCCTCGATGACGGCCACCCCATCGCGGTCGGCGACCACCGTGTCGCCCGGCGACACGGTGACTCCCCCGACGACCACCGAGCCGCCCCAGCGACCCGGGCCCAATTTCGTGCAACCCCGGGCGCTGACATGGCTCGCCCACACCGGGAAGCGGCGGGCCACCGTCGCCTCCACGTCACGGACACCGCCTGCGATCACCAACCCTGCGATGCCGCGAGCCATCGCCTGCACAACGAGCACCTCGCCCCAGTAGCCGAAGGAGGGCGACGCCAACGCGTCGCACACGATCACGCAGCCAGGGTGGGCCTCCGCCGCGGCCACCTGCATCGCCAGGTTGTCCCCGGCGCCACACACCACCGTCACCGCTGGACCGTGGACGCGAGCCTCAGGCCACAGGGGCCTGAGCTCGTCGCTCATCACCGCGGCACCGCCGTCGGCGAGCGCCGCCACCCCCAGAGCGGCGAGGTCGCTCATGCCGTGCCCCGGGCCCCTTCGCTCCGCATGACGCGACGGTACCGCCGCCCACGTTGCCAACCGTGGACGGCGGTACCGAGTCGTAGGGACGGCTCGCTCAGCCGCCGTTCACCGGCTGGGCGCCCGGCCTCGGCGCGGGCATCGATCCGATCCTCGGCCCGGGAGTAGCCGTCTGCCCCATCGCGATTCGACTCGACCAGGCCCGCACCCAACGAACGTTCATAGGCCCGGTGACGCCGAGCAGCCGACCGGTACCAGCGAGCCACCAGATGCACCGCGATGCCGTACAACCACGGCCGGGCGCTGTCGGCGGCGGGATCGAAACGCTCGCGGCCCTGAAACGCCACGGTGAAGACCTCCCCCGCCAGCTCATCAGCCGCGTCGCGCCCCACTCGCCGGCCCAGGAAACCGTGCACCTCGACGAAGTAGCGGTCGAAGATGGGGGCGAACTGCTCCGGATCCTCCGCAGACGCGGCGATACATGCGGCGTCGGTCGGCAGATGCATACAAAGGATCATTGCCCGATCCCGGTCCGGCGGTTCACGCGCCCCGCGCGATTGCCGCTGGGGGACGCTGCGAATCAGTTGCTGGTGCGGCGGATGGTGTCGAGGCCGGTGATGCCGAGTAGGTCGATCGTCGTGCGACCCTGCTCGAGGGCGGCGAACATCACCGCTTCCTTCTCCGCGCGGGTGCGGGCGGCGGCGATCACGGCTCGCACGTTGGCGGCGGCGATGACCGCCACGCCATCGTCGTCGGCCACCACCACATCGCCGCCGCGCACGAGCACACCCCCGATCTGGATGTGACCCCCGACCGCACCGGGACCGACCTTGGCGGCGCCGGGCAACGCGATGCCCGAGGCGAACACCGGGAACCGGCGGTGCTCCAGCGCAGCGGTGTCCCGCACACAGGCGGCGATCACGAGGCCGGCGACGTTCCTCGACTGCGCCGCCACCGTCAGCACCTCACCCCAGTAGCCCCGCTCGGGGATGTCCTCGACCTGCACGACCAGCACCTCGCCTGGCATTGCCTCGGCGACGGCCACATGGATGGCCAGGTTGTCCGCTGCCGCGCAGTACACGGTGCGCGCCGGACCGGCACAGGCCGCCCCCAGCCACATCGGACGCACGGTACCGGCCGCCACCGCGTTGGCACCCGACTCGCCCAGGGTCGCGGTACTCAGGCTCAGCAGTTCGACGAC
>JANMIX010000211.1:0-2110 GCA_031376015.1 Acidimicrobiia bacterium
TCCATCGAGATGCCCCGCAGCGTGTCGTAGGTGTGGCCGTCCTCGATGCTGCACACGATGCGCGGATCACGGCGTAGGTTCACCACCTTCTGCGAACGCGACTTCGTCTCGAACCAGATCACCCCGTCGAGGACGGCGTACCACATGGCCACGAGATGCGGCATGCCGTTGGGACCGATTGTCGCCATGGTCGCCGTGCGGTGCTGGTCGACGAAGGTGGCGACCTCCTCGTCGGTCATGGTGATGAGGCCACGTTGATTGGTGCCCATGGGTGTCCCTTTCGAACGGTGAGCCCCGCAGGGCGTCGTGCGGATGCCGGTACGGTACTGGCGTCCCGATTCCCGCCGCGGCAGCGCACCCCGTCCCCACCGAGGTCCGATGGAACAACTCAACGAACTCGGCTTCTACACCCTCGCCGGCGCACCCCGTTCGTCGGCCGACCTGAAGCCGGAGATCGCCGACGCCGAGCGGTTGGGCCTGGGTGCGGCCTTCATCTCGGAGCGGTTCAACATCAAGGAAGCGGTGACGCTGTCGGGCGCCGCCGGTGCCCTGTCGACCAGGTTGGGCATCACCACCGCGGCCACCAACCACAACACCCGCCATCCGCTCGTGACTGCCGCGTTCGCGTCGACCATGCACGGGCTGACCGACGGTCGGTTCACGCTCGGGCTGGGACGCGGCATCGGTCCGCTGTTCGATGCCTACGGAATTCCCCGCATCACCACCGCACAGATCGAGGACTTCGTCGGACTCATGCGCCGGCTGTGGAAGGGCGAGGCCATCTTCGGCCACGACGGCCCGGCGGGGAAGTTCCCGGTGCTGCACCTCGATTCGGCGTTCGATTTCGACATCCCTCTCGGCTTCACCGCCTTCGGCCCCAACTCCCTTGCATTGGGCGGGCGTGCCTTCGACATGGTGGTGCTCCACACGTTCTTCACCGACGAGACGGTGCAGCGATGCGTGCAGACGGTGCGACGGGCGGCCGAGCAGGCGGGCCGCGATCCGGCGTCGGTACGGATCTGGTCCTGCTACGCCACCGTCGGCGACCACCTGCCCGAACCGCTCCGCCTGAAGAAAACAGTCGGCCGGCTGGCGACCTACCTCCAGGGGTATGGGGATCTCATGGTGCAGACCAATCAGTGGGACCCCGCCCCGCTGCAACGGTTTCGGGCCGACGAAACGGTGCGCACCTTTCCCGGCGCCATCGACGCCAAGGCCGACACCGCCACCCTCGAACACGTCGCCGGCTTGCTACCGGCCGAATGGCTGGAGCCGGCGGCCACCGGCAGCCCACAGCAGTGCGCCCAGCGCGTGTTGCGCCAGTTCGACCTGGGAGTCGACGGGGTGATCATGCACGGTGCCACCCCTGCCGAACTCGAGCCGGTGGTGCACGCCTACCGCAACCTGCGCCCCGCCGGCCGCTTCAACGCCTGGCCGGCAAACCCCGGGATGGCCCGCGGCGGACCGAGTACCCCCGCGTCGGAACGCCACGCATGACGGCCGCGCGGCTGGAAGCCTTCAGCGATGGTGTCATCGCCATCGTCATCACCATCATGGTGCTGGAACTGCAGATCCCCCACGAGCCCAGCCTCGACGCGCTGCGCGGCCTGTGGCCGGTGTTCGGCACGTACGTGCTCAGCTTCGTCAACCTCGGGATCTATTGGAACAACCACCACCACCTGCTGCGGGCCACTGAGCGGATCAACGGCGCCGTTCTGTGGGCCAACCTGCACCTGCTGTTCTGGCTCTCGCTTTTCCCCTTTGTCAGCGGGTGGATGGGGGAGAACCATTTCGCCCAATGGACGGTCGTGCTCTACGGGGTGACGCTGATCATGGCCGGCGCGGCCTATTACCTTCTTACCTTGGTGTTGCTGGCCGCTCACGGAACCGATTCCGTCCTCGTCCAAGCGATCGGGGCCAAATTCAAGGAGCGAATCTCACTTCTCATCTACGCCGTGGCCATCGGCCTGACATTCGTGAATCCTTGGATCGGCGTCGCCCTTTACGGCCTGGTGGCGATGGTGTGGCTGGTGCCCGATCGACGGATCGAGCAGGCCATCGGCCGGTGAAGCGGCCCCGCGGGGTCCACTCTAGCGGCCTTCGTCAGGTG
>JANMIX010000242.1:0-3705 GCA_031376015.1 Acidimicrobiia bacterium
GTCCCCATCCAGCCCGGCGGAGGGCGGATCCCGATCTTCTGCATTCATCCCCCCGAGGGGGAGGTGCTGATCTACCGGGAGCTGGCGGCCACCTTGGGCGGCGATCAGGCTTGTTACGGGCTGCGCGATCGCGGTCTGGGCGGAACGAAGCCCCAGTTCGCTTCGGTCGAGGCAATGGCGTCGCACTACATCGACGAGATGCGCACCGTGCAGCCGCATGGGCCCTACCTCGTGCTGGGTTTCTGCATGGGCGGCGTGGTGGGCCTCGAGATCGCCCACCAGTTGACCCAGGCCGGCGAGACAGTCGCCCTCGTGGGGTTGATCGACGCCGCCCCCCTCGGCCACTTCACCATGGAATACACGGTCAAGGGGCGCATCCGCGATCACCTGGAGGAGTTCCGCCGCTTGCCGGGCCGGCGTAAGGCCCCGTTCGTGTGGGAGACGACCCGAAACGTGGCCGACCGCATCATGCGGCCGTACTGGTGGCGGTTCGTGAGGCGGCGCTACCTCGAGAAGGACCGTCCGCTGCCCAAGCTCCTCCAGGACGTCGTGGCCGTGAACTTCAAGCTGGGCCAGCAGTACGTGGCCCCCAGCTATGACGGGCGTGTTGCCCTGTTCCGCATCGGGCGCGAGGTGGAGACCGAGGCCGCCGCCAAGCGCCGGCTGCTGTGGGAGAAGCTCATCGAGCGAGGAACCTTCGAGGTCCACGACCTCGAGGTACCCGCGGCCACGCATCTCACGTTGCTGCGCCGGCCCCATGTGACCGCGCTGGCCGACGCGCTGCGGGACGCGATCGACAAGGCCTTGGCGGACGACGGGCGGTAGAGGGCCCGTCAGCCCAACTCGGTGCCGAGAACGGAGATGAAGCTCACCATCTCGCCCGGGTAACCGCCCAGGTTGTGCGTCAGCGCCAGCGTGCGCTTGCCGTAGGTCGAGATTCGCCGATCCTCCGGCGCCTCGCCCCGTAGCTGCAACCAGGCCTCGAACATCATCCGCAGACCCGACGCGCCCGTGGGGTGCCCGAAGGACTTGAGCCCGCCGTCGGGGTTCACAGGCAGGTCCCCGGTGAGGTCGAAGGCGCCGTCGAGGATGTCTCGCCAGGCGGTGCCTCGCCCGGAGAATCCGAGATCCTCCATGAGGACCAACTCGGTCGGGGTGAAGCAGTCGTGCACCTCGGCCATCGCCAATTGGTTGCGGGCGTCGGTGATCCCCGCCTGGCGGTAGGCGTCGCGAGCGCACTGCACGATCTCGGGGAAGGTGGTGTAGTCGTAGTCGGGGTCGCTCAGGCCGCTGCCGTTGCCGGCCACGAACGACAGTGCCTTGATGTACAGGGGCTTGTCGGTGTAGCGGTGCGCGTCCTCGGCACGGCACACGATGGCCGCCGCCGAGCCGTCGGCCACGCCGGCACAGTCGAAGACGGACAGCTCGCCCGCCACCGCCGGCATGGCGCAGATCTGTTCCACCGACATCTCCCGCCGGAACTGGGCCCGGGGGTTGCGGGCGCCGTTGAAGTGATTCTTCGAGGCGATCCGGGCCAGCGCAGTGCGCAGTTCGGTGGGGTCCACGCCGTAGCGCTTGGCGTAGGCGGGCGGCACCATCGAGTACATGGCAGCGGCGGTGACGGTCCGGTTGGTGCCATCGCTGGGCACGGGGAACGCGTTCAGGCCGGCGTAGCCGGAATCCTTCACCTTCTCCACGCCGACCGCCATGGCGAGGTCATAGGCACCCGAAGCCACCGCGTAGGCCGCTTGGCGGAGCGCCTCGGAGGCGGTTGCGCAGTAGTTCTCCACCCTCGTGACCGGCTTGTTGTCCAACAGCAGGGGGCGGGCCAGGGTGATGCCGGACATCCCGGACTGGGCGGTGCCCAGCCAGTACGCGTCCACGTCGTCCTTGGTCACGCCCGCCGAGGTGAAGCACTGGGTGGACGCGTCGATGAGCAGATCGTCGAGGCCCTGGTCGTAGAGCTCCCCGAAGCGGGTGCAGCCCATCCCCACGATGGCCACGCGATCCTTGATGCCGTTCGAGCTCATGAGCGGATCAACCTCGCCTTCCAGAAGTAGTTGTGGATCCCGTCGGAGGTGAACAGTTTTCGGAAGGTCAGCTCTACCCGGGCGCCGATCGCCAACTCGGCGGGATCGACGTCGGTGAGCTCCACCGGGAGCCTCCCCCCGCCGTCGAAATCGACCACCGCGAACACCACCGGCGGGCTGGGCGAGTAGGCCAGCCGGTCGACGGTGAAGGTGACGATCGTGCCCTGGGTATCCGCCATCGGGCGCGCTGTGGTGTCGCTCGGCCCCGGGGGCAGATGCACCTCACCGCCGGCCTCGGAACCGATGAAGCCGAACTTCCAGTCGGTCGCCCGGGCCGCGGCACTGGCGGACACCCGGGCCGGCTCCGGCCGCCGAGGGGGCTCGATCGGCAACACGCCACGCCAGGCCAGGTACTTGCCGTAGGGCAGCGGCGCCCCTTCGGCTGCCAGCGAGGCGACGGTCCGGTTCGGCACCGCCCGGGCGACGTCGCCGGTGGCCTGGAGGATCACGCAGTCGGCGCCATCGGCCAGGGTGAGGAGCACGATGCGTTGACCGGGCTGGGCGCGCTCGAGGGCGGCCGCCAGCAGGACCAGGGGCTGCGCTGCGCCAGTGTTGCCCACAGTGGCGGCGAGGTCGTCGACGACACGGTCGCCGGGCACGCCGGTGGCTTTGACCGCCGCCGCGCAGGCCCGAGCGTGGGTACCGGCGACGACCAGCAGGTCGACCTGGCCGGCATCGATCCCCGCCTGTGCCAGGGCGTCGTGGAACGCCTCCTTGGCAAGGGGTCCATAGCGGGTCTCACCGAAGCGCTCCTCCCACACCTTGGAGCGGATCTCGCCGGGTGTGCGCCAGCGATCGAGGAACTCCTCGGTCGAGGTGGCCCATGCCACGACCTCGGCGGCCAGCGGGCCATCGGCGGCCGAGCCCACCAGCACCGCGGCGGCACCGTCGCCGAAGCCGGTCTCATCGGGGCCACCGGGCAACCCGGTGCGCAGGTCGGCGGCCACCACCAGGGCCGGTCCCGAGCCGGACAGGCCGGCCCGCAGCGCACCCAGCGTCGATCGGACGGCGCCGAGCGCGTCATAGGCAGGCACGGAGCGGGCCAGATGGAGCGCGGCGTGTACCGCGGTGGCATTGGTCTTGTCCTGGTAGGCCGGGTTTGCACTGGCGAACCACAGGGCCGAGGGCGACGCCGGACTGCCGCGCAGGGCGAGCCGAGCAGCCTCGACGCCCATGGTGGTGGTGTCCTCGTCGTAGGAGGCCACCGTCCGGGTGCCCTTACCGCCGCCGGCACCCGCCACGGCGGCGATGCTCGAGCGGTCGAGGCGGCGGTAGGGCAGGTACACACCCCAGGTGAGGACTCCGTTCATCCCAGCCGTCGTCATGGGCTGGCACGCTATCGGGCGATCTGACGGAGTGTCAGATTCCGGTCGGGGATGCCTAGAGTCGGCGGAATGGAGACCTCCGAGGCGCCCCGACCCCTGGATGGCGTCACCGTCCTCGCCCTTGAGCAGATGCAGGCGCTGCCCTATGCCACCCAACTGCTGGCCCGTCTGGGTGCGGAGGTCATCAAGGTCGAACACCCCGTCGGCGGCGACCAGGGCCGCAGCTCGCTGCCCGCAATGCTCGACCCCCAGGGCCGGCAGGTGGGCGCCACCTTCCTGCGCAACAACCT
>JANMIX010000305.1:0-7943 GCA_031376015.1 Acidimicrobiia bacterium
GGCGTGTCGCCGCGCACGACGTAGACGCGTGTCGGTGACGGTTGCCACGCGGTCGCGGCGTGGTCGTGGTGGTCGGCTGCTTCGACGGTGGCGGTGATAGTCGCCAGTTGGTCAGACACGCGAGCCCACCTCGTCGCCGACGGTCAGGGTGGCGAGGCGGCGGGCCAGGGTTCGGGGCAGGCGGGCGGCGAGGAGTCCGGCGTCGATCGTGCGGGCGACGGCCGGGTCGATCGCGATCTCGGCAACAACCGGGGCTGTGAGCACCGCCTCCACGTCGGTGGCGGTGAGGGCTCGGCCCGGTTCGGTGACGAGCACGACACCGTCGGGTCGTACCGGGTGGGCGACGGCGCGGCGCAGCGCGAGGTAGCAGTTCCGCACGACCAGCAGCCGGCGGTCCGCGGCGAGCGAGCTGGCGGCGGGGTTGGTCCCGGCGTCGAGGAACCAGGCGCCCCGGTCAGCGATCAGGGTGGCGGCGAGCTCGGCCCACCGATGCGCCGGCACCGCTGCTGCGGGCGTGGACCCCGCGCTGACGAGCGGCGTCGGGCTGGGGGTGGCGAGGCGTTCGATGGCGGCGGACTCGAGCGTTTGGTCGTCGACGAGCAGGTCTCAGATCCCCGGTCCGGAGGGCTCGGGGAGGCCGAGCACGGCGGGTAGGTCGCCGGTCGTGTCGATCAGCCGCGAACCGCGCTGGATGAGCGCGAGTGCGGCGGTGACGGTGGTGCAGCCTTGGCCACCCTTGGGTGAGTAGCAGACGGTGAGCATGAGATGTCCTCCGGTGTCGGGTGGTCCACGGCGGCTGCCGGGGCTTCGCCCTACGGGGCGCCTGGCCGCCGGCCGTCAGGGCCGCTGTCAACCCGAAGGGCCTGGCCCCGAGCTCGCGAGGGGCTTGACAGCGGACCGGGCGGCGGCCACACGGCACCCGACCCGCAGGGTCGGCCACGGCACACCATCACCACGGCACGGCGCACGGGGACGCGACGCCGTGGTCACCACGACGGGTAGATGTGACGGCCTCGGCGCTCGACGACACCGAGGCGCCGCGCCCGGTGCAGGTACTTGTAGGCGGTCGGGACGCTGACCCGCAGCCGATCGAGGAGCTGCGGCGCGGCCGGCTCGTCGGGGTCGAGGGAGCGCACCAGGTCGATCAAGTGGTCGTCATCGATCGCGGGCGGCGGCCCGGGCGACCTGCGACCCAGCGTGACCGGCTGTGGGCTCGGGGCGCGAGCTCGGTCGGTCTCGGGGCGGCCGCCCCAGATGCCGTAGTCCTCGCCTGTGGCGTCGGCGTGCTGGTCGCACTCGACCCTGACCGGGCACCGGGCGCACACCGCGAGCGCGGCCGCGGTCGCGGCGCCTGGTGGCGGGTAGAAGCGTGCCGGGGGCATCCCCTGGCACGCTGCCCGCGCCATCCAGGCCGGGCGCATCAGTGCGGGTAGACGTAGGCCAGGTACTCGGGCAGCTGGGCTCGCTGGCGGGCCGTCAACGGCGGCAGCCACAACCGAATCCCGACGATGTCGCCGCGGCGGACGGTGATCCCGAACCGCTCCAACCGATCGAGCGTGTGCAGCACACGGCCGGTCGAGTTCCCGGCACCGAACGTCTGGGCGAGGTCGGCCAGCGACCACGACGACGGGCCCTCGGTCGCGTAGGTCGCGAACCGGTGCGCCATCAACATGGCGGTCGGGCCGACCGATGGCGTCCACCAGATCAGGGCATCGTCGCTCGCGGTCGGGATCGACCCGGCGGCAGCCTCGACGACCGGGTCTGGATAGGCGACCACCGCGAGGGTGCGTGGCCTCAGATCCTCGCCGCCTGCAATCGTGGTGTCGGACGGGGTGGTGGTGGTGCTCATGGTCGGGCTCCGTTGCTGTGGCGGCGGGGCCGGCCGACTTCCCCAAGCGACCGGCCCCACCGGGGCGATGACCCGACCGGCTGGCCTGGCCTTGCCCCTACGGGGCATCCGGTCCGCCGCCGACAAGGCCGGGGTCAACCCGAAGGGCTTGGCCCCGAGCGCAGCGAGGGGCTTGACGCCGGCCGGGCGGCGGACCACACGGCACCCCGCCGAAGGCGGGCCACGGCACCCGGCCCGAAGGGGCGGCAACGGCATCCGCGTAACGGACCCAGTCGTCGTGAGTGGGGCATGCAGCGTGAACCTCGACCGACAGACGGCACCGTCACCAGGGTCAACGCCGTCGTCTACGCCTGACGACGGTGCGATCGCACTCCTGCGGGAACTCGTTCCGCGCTACGTGCGCCGCGTCAGCCCGAGCACCAGTCGGTCCGACGACCTCGGAGGGCCGGCTCCGCGGGCCGTGATCGAGCCCCCTGCTGCAGCTGGCGACAGTCGCCTATGCGTGGAGATCGAGGGCGTGGTCACGATCGACAACGAGCGGCGGATCGCTTGGCCAGCCGGATCCGATCGTCCGGTGGCGGCTGCGCTCCGGCCAGTAGGTGATGTCATCGAGGTCTCGGACACCGCCGTCGCTGTCGGTCCGAGGCGACCGCTCGACCGCCGCGGCCGGCTTCGCATCCCGTCAGCGATCCTGCGCGCAACGAACCTCGAGCCCGGCCACCGAGTGCTGGTGGCCCGGCAGCCGGGCGGATGGATCCTCGCCCCAGCCCGCCAGGTCGTGATTCGAACCGTCCCGTGAACCGCGAGGCGGAGGCTGCCCTGCGGGCGGTCGCCGCGCAGTTCGAGGCAACTCGCGAGGACCTCGAGCGCATCGCCGGAACGTTGTCGGCGTCACCGGTTCCGACGTTGGCCGAGTTCGCCGGCCAGGTGCTCGATCTCCTGGGCGGCCGGACACTCGACACGTACCGGCACCACATCCTGCGGCTCGTCGACGAGTTCGGGCATCGCCGGCTTGACGAGGTCCAACCCCTCGAACTCGAACGGCTCGCCGTCCAGACCCGACGCGACGCGGTCGAGCTCCGCGATGCGCGGCACGGCTTCGGCGCCCAGGAGTCCTTCGTCAACGCGGCCCGCTTCGTCTTCGTCTGCGCGCACAAGGCAGGTCATCTTCGCGACAACCCAGCCAGCGGTCTGGCACGACCTCGGCGTCGGCGTTCGGCCCGGCGGGCCCTCTCGTCCGACGAGTTGGCGGCGCTGTTCGCAGCCGTGCTCGCGACGAGTCGAGATCCCGAACTGGACCTCTTGATCGTCTCGTTCGCCCGAGAGACGGCCTGCCGACGCGAGGGCATCCTCAACCTCCGCCTCGCCGACGTACAGCCCATTCCCTCCGTGATGCTCTACGAGAAGTTCGAGGAGCAACGCGAGATCCCGATCTCCGCCCAGCTCGAAAGGGCCCTGCGCGCCCACACCGAAGCGCGTCCATCTAACGGCGTCGACACCGTCTTCCGATATCGCGATGGACAGCCCCTGACCGACCGGCGGTTCGACACGATCTTCCGGCGGCTCGGGGACCACCTTCCGTGGGCCAAGTCCCTCGGGGTCAGCCTCCACTGGATCCGCTACTCGACGCTCACCGACATCCGCATGAGCAGCGGGGAGCGCGTGGCGTCCGCCTACGCCGGCCACGGCGATCAATCCGGCGGAATCACCGGGCTCTACACCCGAGCGACGTTCGAGGAGCTGCGGGTAGCGCACCGCAATCTCTTCGGGTGATCGCTCAGAACCGAAGGAGAAACGAGTGACCGACCACACCCCAGACCCCGCACGAATCCGAGCGGCGCAGTTCGTCACGGCGATGAGCTTGGTCAGCTACCCGGCCTACCCCGACCCCACGACCGATACCGGCTGGGCGGATGTGCCGGCGGTCATGCTGCTAATCGACCTGACCGGCCGCGAAGACATCGCGTACACCGCGATGATGCAGGGCGCGGCCCTGTTCGCCGACGACCTCGAACTCCGGATCACCGCCCCCGCCGACGCAGGTACGTGCCTGTACCTGATGACCATCACCTTCGATGGCGAGGACCCGCTCGACATCGCCGGCGTCGCAGACCAAGAAGCGATCGCCATGTTCGGCGAGGCCGAACTGCTGCTCATCGCCAGCGCCGACCAAGCGCAAGACGACGGAGCCCCGGTCCTGGCCTTCGCACCCAACGACCCCGCCCGCTGGATCGATCGGCTCGTCGCCCGGTGAAGTGATCACGACGCCTGCCGCCCCGCATCCGACGTCCGTTGCGGCGAGGAGGTTCTTGAGCTGTCTCCAAGTGGCGTCCCCGGCGGCTTGCAAGGCGAGACGAGGACACCCGGGGAACCGCTTCATCGAACTGCGAGCGGGTGCGCCTCGCCGGTGAGTTCCGCCACCGCCGTTGCGACCTCGTGGATGTCGGCCTTGGTGTAGGTGCCGGTGACCGATCCTGGCTGATGGCCGGCGAAGGCCTGGGCGACCGCGAACCCGGCCACTCGCTCGACCGCCGTAATGGCCGTGTGCCGCAGGACGTGGGCGGTGAGGGGCGTCCGTTGTGACCAGGGCACGTGCGCCTGCGCTCGAGTGAAGATCCGGTCGTAGGTGCGGTCGCTGATCGCCGCCGACGATCCTCGGGACCGAGGTCGCGTTCGAAGCGCGCTGTCGTCCGGCTTCGTCGCTCCCCGCGCTGCCGCCAGCGAGGAGATCGACTCGATGAGAGAGCCGCTGATGGGCTGCTCTCGTTCAGCGCCGAACTTCTCGCGCAGCCAGACCGTCTGCCTGGTCGGGTCGATGTCCCGGACACGAAGGTTGATTGCGCCGATCCGCCGAGCACCGGACTCGAGGTGGAATCGGAGCAGCAGCAGCTCGAGCTCAGGGTCTCTCGTGGTCGCGGTGACGGCGGCCCACACGTCGTCGAGTTCGGCGTTCGTGAGTGCGCGACGCCGGTTGGGGAGGCGGCGTGGCTTGTCGACGAGTAGCGCTGGATTGGCGGTGACGTGTCCGGCCTTGAGCGCCCGCGTGAAGACCGCTCGGGCGGCGGCCACGCAGCTCTCCCGGCTGGCTCGGCCGTCGCTGCCGACGCGCCGTTGCTTGGCTCGGCGCTCGGCTTCGTCGGCGACGGCGAGCAGATCCTCGACCGTCACCTGGTCGAGCGGCCGGTCGCCGATCAGCTCGACCATGAGGATCCAGTACGAGTTGTAGGTACGCCTGGTCCGCGGCTTGTACCCGGCCGCGACGACGGGCAGGTACTCGGCCACTGTCCGCTTGGGCGGTGGCGCAGACCGGTCCTGCCCTGCCGCGACGACGAGGTCGTCGACGGTCAGGCCCATGGCTTCCAGCTCGGCGAGCGCGACCTGAGCACGGAGGGACTTGTTCACGTGTCCGCTCCGATCAGTCGATCGAGGCACCGCGTGGACCAGATCCGGACCACACCGAGCCCGGGGTTCACGCTCACGACGACGTCGTCGATGAGGCCCAGCCGGTGACGGACGCCTCGGGGGACCACCACCCGCATCCGATCGTCGACGTTGACGATCGGCGTCACCCGGTCGGACCGGCGGCGGGCCCGGAGCTCCCAGTGGTCCTCGGCAGCAACCCCGACGACGGCCGGGGCTCCGCCGCGAACGATCGTCTCGAGCTGGGGCACGCACACCCGGTAGCCGCCCACGAGTCGACGGACCTCGTGCTGCCAGACACTTCGCCCGGTCAGGATCGGCGGCGGTCGCCACCTCAGATCGGCCAGCCGGTGCGGGCCCTCGGCCCGGCTCGCCGGCGGCACATCACGATGCTCAGGTCGGGTGTCGGACCCGAAACGCAAAGTGGGCACTTGAAACACTCTTTCCGGGGGCATCTGCCCCGGGAGTGGTGGGCGAGGGGGGACTTGAACCCCCACGTCCTTTCGGACACTGGCACCTGAAGCCAGCGCGTCTGCCTATTCCGCCACTCGCCCGAGTGGAAGGCGCACGATAGCAAGCGAAGCCCGCCCACCCGAAGCCGTCACGGTCGGGACCACCGCGCCGTCAGAGCGGCCCGGTAGCTTGTCGGGGTCATGGGACTGATGAGCTTCGAGCGCCGAGTCGAGCGGTTGGTGGAGGGCACGTTCGCCCGCGCCTTCCGCTCCGGCCTGCGCCCCGTCGAGCTCGGCCGGCGCCTCACCCGGGAGATGGACGACGATCGCACCGTCGACGTGCGGGGCCGCACGGTCGTGCCGAACCACTTCCTCGTGCACCTGGCCAGTGAGGATCAGGCCAACCTGTCGGACATCACCGCCACCCTGGTGCGGGAGCTGGCCGACGGGGCCCGCGAACACGCCCGAGACGAGGGGTACACATTCCTCGGGCCCGTCGAGGTGGAGCTGGTGACCGATCCGGGCCTGCGCACCGGCGCCTTCCAGATCACCGCACGGATGAAGGAGAGCGCCGGGGGCACCGGAGCCGGCAGCCTGCTCCTGCCCACCGGCGACCGGGTGCCCCTCGGTGAATACATCGTGTCGCTGGGCCGCAACCCCGACTGCACAATCGTGCTGTCCGACCCCAACGCTTCACGCCGCCATGCCGAGGTCCGCCCCAAGGGCACCGGCTACGCCGTGGTCGACCTGGGCTCCACCAACGGCACCCTCGTCAACGGCACCAAGATCGACGAACACGCCCTCATCGACGGCGACGAACTGCAGATCGGCAGCACGCACCTGCGTTTCGAGGCCTCGTGAGCGCCACATGGACCGGAGCCTGAGTTGTCCGAACAGGTGCTGAACATCCTGAAGATGTTCCTGCTGGGCTTCATGTATTTGTTCATGTTCCGGGTCGTGCGCGCCGTTTGGGTGGAGATCGGCCCGCCTCGCACCGACGACCGCTCCTCCCGCAAACGCGCCGACAAAGGCCCCACCGCCACCCGGCCCGCCCGACGGAGCCGCATGGTGCCCACCGAACTGGTTGTGGTCGAGCCCGAGGCCACCCGGGGCCGCCGCTACAAGCTGGGTGACGAGATCACCGTGGGCCGCGCCGCCGGATGCCAGGTGATCGTGGACGACACCTACGTGTCCCAACTGCACGCCCGCATCTTCAGCCGAGACAACCAGTTCATGATCGAAGACCTCGGCTCAACCAACGGCACCTACCTCAACCGGGCCAAGGTGGCCGGACCGATGCTGCTGACCCGCGGCGACCGGGTGCAGGTGGGCGGCACCGTCCTCGAGGTCGTCTGATGGTGCGCTTCGTGGCCGGGTCGTGCACCGACGTCGGCCGGTCGCGCGCCAACAACCAGGACCAACCCCTCGTGGCCGAGCACCTCTTCGCCGTCGCCGATGGGATGGGCGGCCACAACGGCGGCGAGGTGGCCAGCGAGGTGGCCCTGACCACCCTGCTCGAGACCTTCACCGACTTCACCGTAGATGGCCTGGTGGCCGCCGCCGAGGCCGCCAATGCCGCCATCTTCGAGCAGGCCGCCAAAGACCCCGACCTGCGGGGCATGGGCACCACCCTGGTGGCGATCGCTCCCGTGCCCGGGCCCACCACGACCGATACCAGCCCGGCGCCGCCCGCGCAGTTGGCCTGGGTGAACATCGGCGACAGCCGCCTCTACGTGCTGCGCGACGACCGCCTCACCCAACTCTCCGAGGATCACAGCCTCGTGGAGGAGATGGTGCGCAGCGGCCGGATCACCCACGACGAGGCCCGCACCCACCCCCAGCGCAACATCCTCACCCGAGCCCTGGGCATCGACGCCGAACCGCAGGTGGACTCCGACACCATCCCCGTCTTCGACGGTGACCGTTTCCTGCTCTGCTCCGACGGGCTCTTCAACGAGGTGGCCGAGGGCCGCATCGCCGAGGCACTGGGCGCCGCCGCCGACCCCACCGCGGCCGCCGCCGAATTGGTGCGCCTCGCCAACGAGGGCGGCGGGCGCGACAACATCACCGCCGTCGTGGTCGACGTGATCGACGACGGCGGCGGGGCTCGCTCCGCCTCTGCCGCTCTGGCCGGCGAACCGAGCGGCCTGGCGGCCGGCCCTGCAGTGGATGCCGCCGTGACGGCTGCCGACGACCCCGCCGGCTTCACCACCGCCACCCCG
>JANMIX010000307.1:0-1972 GCA_031376015.1 Acidimicrobiia bacterium
ATCCCCAATACGCCAAGAACCTGGGGCTCGACATCGACAACCTGCTGATCTCCCAGCCCGACACCGGGGAGCAGGCCCTCGAGATCGCCGACATGCTGATCCGGTCCGGTGCGCTGGACATCCTGGTCATCGACTCGGTGGCCGCGCTGGTGCCCCGCGCCGAGATCGAGGGCGAGATGGGTGACAGCCACGTCGGCCTCCAGGCCCGGCTGATGAGCCAGGCGCTGCGCAAGATGACCGGTGCGCTGAACAACTCCGGCACGACCGCGATCTTCATCAACCAGCTGCGCGAGAAGATCGGCGTCATGTTCGGCTCGCCCGAGACCACGACCGGTGGCCGCGCGCTGAAGTTCTACTCCTCGGTCCGCCTGGACGTGCGTCGCATCGAGACGCTCAAGGACGGCACCGAGATGGTCGGGAACCGCACCCGGGTCAAGGTCGTGAAGAACAAGGTGGCGCCCCCCTTCAAGCAGGCCGAGTTCGACATCATGTACGGCCTCGGCATCAGCCGTGAGGGCGGTTTGATCGACGTCGGTGTCGAGGCAGGCCTCGTCCGGAAGGCCGGCGCCTGGTACACCTACGAGGGCGACCAGCTGGGCCAAGGCAAGGAGAACGCCCGCACCTTCCTGCGCGACAACCCCGACCTCGCCAACGAGATCGAGAAGAAGATCCTCGAGAAGCTCGGCATCGGTCCCCACGTCGACAAGCCGGCCGAGGCGGCCGCGCGGATGTCCACCTCGAGCTTGCGCGTCAGATCCTGGTTCTCCTTGAGGAACTTCCGCGCTCCTTCGCGGCCCTGCCCGATCTTGATCTCGCCGACGGACAGCCACGAGCCGGCCTTGCCGACGATGCCGTGCTGCACGCCGATGTCGATGAGGTCGCTCTCGAGCGAGACGCCCTCGCCGTAGAGGATGTCGAACTCGGCCTGCCGGAACGGCGGAGCGACCTTGTTCTTCACGATCTTGACGCGCGTGCGGTTGCCGATGGCCTTGTCGCCGTCCTTGAGCGCGCCGATGCGCCGGATGTCGATGCGCATGGAGCTG
The DNA here is from genome assembly GCA_031376015.1 of Acidimicrobiia bacterium. Taxonomy (GTDB): domain Bacteria; phylum Actinomycetota; class Acidimicrobiia; order Acidimicrobiales; family JACDCH01; genus JANMIX01. The sequence continues at coordinate 1,044 of JANMIX010000307.1, forward strand.
TAGAACTTCAGCGCGTGGCCGCCCGGCGTCGTCTCGGGGTTGCCGAACATCACGCCGATCTTCTCGCGGATCTGGTTGATGAAGATGAGGCAGCACTGCGTGCGCTTGGAGACGCCCGCCAGCTTGCGCATGGCCTGCGACATGAGCCGGGCCTGGGAGCCGACGTGGAAGTCGCCCATCTCGCCCTCGATCTCCGCCCGGGGGACGAGCGCGGCGACCGAGTCGATGACCACCAGGTCCACGGCGCCGCTCCTCACGAGGACCTCGCAGATCTCGAGAGCCTGCTCGCCGTCGTCGGGCTGCGAGACCAGGAGCTGATCGGTGTCGACGCCCAGCTTGCGGGCATACTCCGGGTCGAGCGCGTGCTCGGCGTCGATGAAGGCGGCGACTCCGCCCGAGCGCTGGACGTTCGCGACCACGTGGAGCGTCAGGGTCGTCTTGCCCGAGGACTCCGGACCGAAGACCTCGACGATGCGGCCGCGGGGCACGCCGCCGACGCCCGTGGCGATGTCGACGGCCAGCGAGCCGGTGGGGATCGAGCCGATCTCCCCCTTCATCGGGTTGTCGCCCAGGCGCATGATCGCGCCCTTGCCGTACCGCTTCTCGATCTGCGTGACGGCGACGTCCAGGGTCTGCTGCCGCTGCTCGCCTTCGCTTGCCTTCTCGGTTGCCATGGGAGCTCCTCTTGCGAAACCGTCCGACTGGGTTGGGCGAACAATAGACGAAACCAGCGGGCGCGTCAACGGTTCTGTCGCCTTCGTTTCGTCGACCTCCGGAGCTCCCGGGGCAGGGGATGGCGCAAGAACGCACCCGGTGGCAGGATCCCGGGTTCACGCGTGGCAGATCGCCTCCGGGCGGGGCTTGGCCCGCGCCCCCTGGCATCCCATCCTGCTGAAGTCCGCCCCGCGCCTCGGCGCACACCTCGCGAC
>JANMIX010000340.1:0-2777 GCA_031376015.1 Acidimicrobiia bacterium
GTGGCCGTCTCGTCACGGTGGAGCGAGTTGATGTCGAGCCGGTAGTGCAGGTCCTTCACCAGGGCTCGGGCCGACCGGGTGGTGTGCTTGATGCCCAGCTTCACCCGCGGAGCGAGGACCGCCTGCTCGTTCATCCAGCAGACCATGGCGTCGATGTCCTGGCCGACCTGCGGCTGGTTGTTGCGCCTGCAGATCATGTCGCCGCGGGAGATGTCGATCTCATCGGCCAGGGTCATGGTCACCGCCATGGGGGCGAAGGCCTCGGCCACCGGGCCGTCGTAGGTCTCGATCGAGGTGATCGTGGTGCGAAAACCCGAGGGCAACACCGTCACCTCGTCGCCGGGCCGGAACACGCCGCCGGCGACCGACCCCGCGTAGCCGCGGAAGTCGTGGAGTTCGTCGCTGGTCTGGTTCTGCGGGCGGATCACGTACTGCACCGGGAACCGGGCGTCGACCAGGTTGCGGTCCGACGCGATGTGCACCTCCTCGAGGTGGTGCAGCAGTGAGGTGCCCTCGTACCAGGGCATGTGCTCGGAGCGGGTCACGACGTTGTCGCCCAGCAGGGCGGACACGGGGATGAAGGTGAGGTCGTGCACGTCGAGCTTTGAGGCGAAGCTGCGGTACTCGTCCTTGATCTCCTCGAAGCGCTCCTCGGACCAATCGACCAGGTCCATCTTGTTGACACACAACACCAGGTGCGGGATGCCCAACAGGCTGGAGAGGAAGGAGTGACGGCGGCTCTGTTCGAGCACACCCTTGCGGGCGTCGATGAGGATGAGCGCCAGGTCGGCGGTGGACGCCCCGGTCACCATGTTCCGCGTGTACTGAATGTGGCCGGGGGTGTCGGCGATGATGAACTTGCGTTTGGGGGTGGCGAAGTAGCGGTAGGCGACGTCGATGGTGATGCCCTGCTCGCGCTCGGCTCGCAGGCCGTCGGTCAGCAGCGCCAGGTTGGTGTACTCATCGCCCCGATCGCGACTGGTGCGCTCGACTGCTTCGAGTTGGTCCTGGAAGATCGCCTTGCTGTCGTAGAGCAGCCGGCCGATCAGCGTCGACTTGCCGTCGTCGACGCTGCCGGCGGTGGCGAAGCGCAGCAGTTCACTCATGTCGCGCTCCGGTGGCGGCAACCTGGCGTCGGATCGTTGCCGTGGATCGTTGCGGCCCTCATCAGAAGTAGCCCTCTTTCTTGCGATCTTCCATGCCCGCCTCGGAGATGCGGTCGTCGGCGCGGGTGGCGCCCCGTTCGGTGAGGTGGGTGGCGGCCACCTCGATGATCACGTCTTCGACCGTGTACGCCTCCGACTCGACGCAGCCGGTGCAGGTGGTGTCGCCCACGGTGCGGAACCGAACGGTGGCCTCGTGGGCGTTCTCACTCTCGAGCATCTTGAGGTGCTCGTTGACCGCCAGCAACATTCCGTCACGCTCGAAGACCTGCCGCTTGTGGGCGTAGTAGATCGACGGCAACTCGATGCCCTCATCGGCGATGTACTGCCAGATGTCGAGCTCGGTCCAGTTGCTGAGGGGGAACACGCGAATGTGCTCGCCGGGGCGATGGCGACCGTTGTACAGGCTCCACAGCTCGGGACGCTGGTTCTTGGGGTCCCACTGGCCGAACTCGTCCCGGAAGCTGAACACCCGCTCCTTGGCCCGGGCCTTCTCCTCGTCGCGGCGGGCACCACCGAACACCGCGTTGAACCGGTGCTCCTCGATGGAGCGCAGGAGAGTGATGGTCTGCAAACGGTTGCGGCTGGCCCGCACCGCCGTGTCCTCCACGACCCGGCCGGCGTCGATGTCGGCCTGCACGCTGCCCACCACCAGCCGCACGCCGAGCCGTCGCACGGTGTGGTCCCGGAAGGCGATGACCTCGTCGAAGTTGTGACCCGTGTCGATGTGCATGACCGGGAAGGGCACCTTGGCGGGATGGAACGCCTTGACCGCCAGGTGCAGCATCACGATCGAGTCCTTACCGCCGGAAAACAGCAGCACGGGCCGCTCGAACTCGGCGGCAACCTCGCGGATGATGTGGATGGCCTCCGATTCGAGAACGCGGAGATTGGAAAGCTCGTAGCGCATGAGGCTCCGAAGTTGACCAGAGCAGTGAGCCGGCCCGCAAGCACGTGCACCCGATGGGCCAACCCCCCGCCGTGAGGGGTGGGTAGTCCACAAGACTACGGTGCGAAGCCGTGACCTCCGACCACGTAGTCGCCGCCGACGTCGCCACCCGCACCGGCGAGGTCCTGCTGCGCCTGCGCGAGGGTGCGCACGGCGGCAGCGCGGCCGACTGGTGGGGCCTGCGTGACGAGGGCGACTGGAGCGCCCACAAGTTCATCATGCAGGAACTGGCCAAGTTCCGCCCCGACGACAAGATCCTCTCCGAGGAGGGGGCCGAGGACCGCTCCCGGCTCGGCGCCGAGCGGGTGTGGATCGTGGATCCGCTCGACGGCACCCGTGAGTTCGGCGAGCCCGGCCGGGTCGACTGGGCCGTGCACGTCGCGCTGGTCAACGGCGTGACCGGCGAGCCCCTCGTCGGCGCCGTCGCCCTTCCCGCCCAGGGCATCACCCTGGCCACCGATCCGGCGCCGGTCGTGCCGCCCCGGGTCGACGGGCCGCCGCGGGTGATCGTGTCTCGCTCGCGCCCGCCGGCGTCGGCCATGCGGGTCGCCGAGGCGCTGGGCGCCGACCTGGTGACGATGGGCTCGGCCGGCGCCAAGGCCATGGCGGTGGTGCAGGGCATCGCCGACGTGTACTGCCACTCCGGCGGGCAGTACGAATGGGAC
>JANMIX010000352.1:0-1957 GCA_031376015.1 Acidimicrobiia bacterium
GGGCCAGGGCGCCGGCCCGGGTGGCGTTGGGCCCCACCACCTGGTTTGCCAGCAGCAGATCGGTGCCCAGACCCGCCGCGGCCAGGCCCTCCATCTCCCGCACCGTCGCGCAGCAGAACCCGACGTGACCCCGCTCGGTCAGCCGGCGGGCGATGGCGGTGCTCTTCCACGCCTTCACATGCGGACGCAGCGACACCCCTGGCCATGTCTCGCCCATGGTCGCCAGGTTGCGCTCGAAGGCGGCGTGGTCGACGACGAGGGCCGGTGTGGGAAGGTCGTGGACGTTCATCGCCGGCACGCTACGCGGCGGGCGCGACCATGGGCCCCGGATCGGGACAGGAGTCGGATGGCGAAGCGCTATGACCTGGTGATCGTCGGGCTCGGCTCGGGAGGGATGTCGGCGGCCACGTTCGCCGCCCGCCTGGGCCGGCGGGTGGCGGTGGTGGAACGGGCCCGTGTCGGCGGCGACTGCTTGTGGACGGGCTGCGTGCCCTCCAAGGCGCTGCTGGCCTCGGCCAAGGTGGCGCACCATCTCCGGAACCCCGGCCACTGGGGCCTGCCGGGCGACGGTGCCTGGCCACAGGAGTCCGGGGAACGGGCCCTTGACACCGGCCCGGTGTTCGAACGCATCCGGGCCGTGCAGGGCCAGATCGCGGCGGCCGAGGACAATGCGGCACGCTTCGAGGCCGAGGGCGTCGAGGTCCTGCAGGGGACGGCGTCGCTGGCCGGGCCGCACCGCGTGCTCGTGCGCTCCGATGACGGCGTCGAGCGGGTGCTGCGGACGCGCTACGTGCTGCTGTGTACAGGCTCGCGTCCCGCCACCGCCCTGGACGGGGCCGATGCAGCGGGCTGCCTCACCAGCGAGAACATGTTCGAGCTCCCGGCGGCGCCGGCATCGCTGGTGGTGGTGGGCGGCGGGCCGATCGCCGTGGAACTGGCCCAGGCCCTGTGCCGTTTGGGAGTGGAGGTCACGATCCTGCAGCGCGGCAATCGCCTTCTGCCCCGAGACGAGCCCGAACTGGTGGCCCAGCTCACCGCCTGTCTCGAAGCCGAGGGGGTGCGCATCCACACGCGGGTCGAAGCCACCCGGGTGGTGCTCGAGCCCGACGGCACCCGGACCGTTGTCGGTACCGGCCCGAACGGCCCGGCGACGTGGTCGGCGGCACAGGTGCTGGTGGCGGCGGGCCGGCAACCGAACCTGGAGGGATTGGACCTGGAGGCGGCAGGAGTCGAGACCAACGCCAGGGGAGTGGTGGTCGATGACCGGCTCCGCAGCACCCTGAGGAGCGTGTATGCCGCCGGGGATGTGGCCGGCCGGCACCTCTTCACGCACGCCGCCGGTTACGAGGCCGTGCTGGCGGTGCGCAACATGCTCTTCCCCTTCGACGCAAAGGCCGATGCCACCGTGCCCTGGTGCACGTTCACCGACCCCGAACTGGCGCACGCGGGCATGACCGAGACCGAGGCGATCGCGCGGCACGGTGCCGCCTCGGTGACGGTGCACCGCCAGGACCTCTCGCACAACGACCGGGCCCGGTCCGACGGCGCCGGCGCCGGGGCACTGGTGATCATCACCGGACCCAAGGAGCGGATCGTGGGTGCGCACCTGCTCGCGCCCGGCGCCGGTGAGGCGATCCAGGAACTCTCCCTGGCCATGCGCCAGGGACTGCGTCTGTCGGATCTCGCAGGACTGGTCCACGTGTACCCCACCGTCGCCACCGGCATCGGGCAGCTGGCCGCCGACGCCGCCTATGCCCGCGCCCACAGGATGCGCTGGCTCCTGCGCCTCGCCCGCTGACGCCCCATTGCTCGACCACTCATGTAAGGGACATCGGCACCGTGGATCCACCACGGGGCTGAGGTTCCAGGGTTGCATGGTCATCCCGGCTGGTCCGGGGGGTGGCGTCGAGTTCTGCTCTGGGGGAGGCCCTGTTCGGGGTCTGGCCCCGTGCGACTG
>JANMIX010000359.1:0-2055 GCA_031376015.1 Acidimicrobiia bacterium
CGCCGTTGATCGTCTGCGCGGTTTCCGCGAGTCGGGGGGCTCCCTCGGGGATGTGGGGGGAACCGGACGCGCCGCGGGAGCCGCAGGTACCGACGGCGCCGGCGGGTTCGTGGTGCTGGCGGCCACCGATCCGGCCAACCCGTTCGGTGCCGCGCTGGCGTGGCCCGACCCGGTGGGTGCCGGCCGTGCCGCCCGGGTGGCGGGCTCCCATGTGGTGCTGATCGACGGGACGCTGGTGGCCTTCCTCGAGCGGGGCGCCCACAGCGTGGTGACCTTCCCCGAGACACCCGACAGCGACTGGGTGGCCGGTCTGGTTTCGCTCGTGGCGCGGGGCCGGTACCGCAGCCTCGAGATCCGCAAGGTCGACGGCCTCCCTGTTCGGGAGGTTCCCTGGGCCGCCGATGCGTTGCGGGCGGCGCAGTTCCGTGACGGCTACCGCGGCCTGGTGCTGCGACCGTGACGGTGCGGTGAACTCCCGTGCCTGAAGGCGACACGATCCACCGCAGTGCCAACCGCCTCCGGCCCGCCCTGGCGGGTCGCACGCTGCAGCGCATCGAGGCACCCCGGGCTTCGGGCCGCCCCCCGGCACCGGGCGCGCGCATCGAAGCGGTGGACGCGGTGGGCAAGCACCTCTGCATCCGCTTCGAGGGCGGAACGATCCTGCGGACCCACCTGCGTATGACCGGCTCCTGGCACCTCTACCGCAGCGGCGAGCGCTGGCAACTTCCCGCCCACCTCGCCCGTGCGGTCATCGAGGTCGAGGGCTATGTGGCCGTGTGCTTCTCGGCCCCGGTGGTGGCCTTCGAGCGCGACCAGCGATCGATCTCCCACCTCGGTCCCGACCTCAGCCTCCCCCTCGATGACCAGGGCCTCACCGATGCGGTGGCCCGGCTCTCTGCTCTGGCCGATCCCGGCGAAGCGATCGCCGACGTGCTCCTCGATCAGCGCGTGGCCTGTGGCGTCGGCAACGTCTACAAGTCCGAGGTGCTGTTCCTGTGTGGCGTCGATCCCTTCACGCCCCTGGCCTGCGTCGACGAACCCACCCGCCGGCGATTGCTCGACACGGCCGCCCGGCTGCTGCGCACCAACATCGCCACCGCCGGCCCGCGTGTCACCTCTCCGGGGGGGCTGGCCGTCTATGGCCGGGCCCATCAACCGTGCCGGCGGTGCGGCACGCCCATCCAGCGAGCGCTCCGGGGCTCCCAGGCCCGCTCCACCTACTGGTGCCCCACCTGCCAGCCGCCCCGCTGATCGGGTGCGAGCGCCGGAGCGGCCCCATGTGAGGCAGGCGGGAAACGGTTGAGCAGCAGTCCGGAATCGGTGCGTGGTCGTCCGGCACCGCGGGGCAAGCTTGGTGTCGTGGGAATGACCTGGCGGGACGAAGCGAAGGTGCGCGAGTACGTGGACCGCGTCGACCGGCTCGCCGCCCGAGTGGCGGGCGAGGCCGAGTTGGCGGAGGCGCTTCCCGCCAAGGTGAAGCGGATCCTCGATCTCGGCTGCGGTGATGGCCGTCTCCTCGCGCTCGTGCTCGAGGCGAGGCCCGAGGTCACCCACGCGATCGGGCTGGATGACTCACCACCGATGATCGAGCTGGCCACCGGGCGATTTCGTGGAGAAGGACGCGTCGAGATCCGCGCCCACGACCTTCGTCACCCGCTACCCCCGCTGGGGATCTTCGATGTCGTGGTCTCCGGCTTCGCCATCCACCACCTCACCCACCGGCGAAAACGGTCGCTGTTCGGCGAGATCGCGGACGTTCTGCGTCCGGGGGGCGTGTTCGCCAACCTCGAGGTTGTCCAATGCGCCACGCCGGAACTGCACGAGGAGTTCAATCGCCGTATCGGACGGGCGGGGGGTGACCCCCAAGACGTGCTCGCCGAAGTCGAGCCGCAACTGAAGTGGATGCGCCGTGCCGGCCTGACACAGGTCGACTGCAACTGGCGATGGCGTGGCTTCGCCCTACTGGTCGGCCAGGCGCCGTGATCGACGCCGTCGGAGGGCACGGGTGTGCCTTGCCGGCCGGGCTCATTCGGCAGCGATAGCGGCCAGGATGTC
>JANMIX010000388.1:0-1698 GCA_031376015.1 Acidimicrobiia bacterium
TAGCGCCGCGTCCGGTACGGCTCCCAGAGGTCGGCGGGGTACATCGGCCGGTCGCCCTGCTCGCCCCGAGGGTTGGCGGCCAGCGCATGGGTGACAGCGTCGATGGCCGCCTGCCGGGCGTCACCGGCGACGGCGATCACCTTCCACGGTTGCAGGTTGCCGCCCGACGGCGACCAGCGGGCGGCATCGAGGATCTCGCGCACCAGCGCTTCCGGTAACGGGTCGGCGGTGAAGGCCCGCGTCGAGATGCGGGCGTAGAGGGCCTCGGTGACGTTCATCGCCGCCCAGCATGCCGGGGACCGGCCGCTCCCCGCCACCCTCGGCGAGCGTCTGCGACAACCACCGGCCAGGCCGTCGACGAATGGAACCTTCCCGCCTCCATCACGTGCGAGTTCGCTGACGTTCTGCACGGCGTCCATGCGCGAATGCTGGCCCGGGGGTGAGACAGCGACGTCAGGGCACGGACGACCAGGGTCAGGCAGTGCGGCCTGCACCGCCGCTCGCGCCGAGGACGGCCTGGGCCGCCGCGAGGCGGGCGATCGGGATGCGGAAGGGCGAGCAGGACACGTAGTCGAGGCCGACGTTGTAGAGGAAGATGATCGACTCGGGGTCGCCACCGTGCTCGCCGCAGACGCCGAGCTTGAGGCCCGGCTTCACGCTCCGCCCGAGCGCCGCAGATTGGGCCACGAGGGCGCCGACGCCGGCCTGGTCGAGCGTGTCGAACGGGTTGCGCTTCAGCAACCCCTGCTCGAGGTAGGCCGGCATCATGCGGCTCTCGACGTCGTCCCGGCTGAAGCCGAACGTCATCTGCGTGAGGTCGTTGGTGCCGTACGAGAAGAAGTCGGCCTCCCGGGCGATCTCGTCGGAGCGGACCGCGGCGCGGGGCGTCTCGACCATCGTGCCGATGGTGACGTCGAGCTGGGCGGCGGCCTTGGGGTCCATCTTCGCCTTCGTCGACTCGATGGCGTCCACGCACCATTGGCGGGCGAGTGCCAATTCTTCGCGGGTGACCGTGAGCGGGATCATGACCTCGATCACGGGCTTGCCGCCCTTCTTCACGCGGGCCGCGGCGGCCTCCATGAGGGCGCGCACCTGCATGGCATAGAGGCCCGGCTTCACCACACCGAGGCGGACGCCGCGGGTGCCGAGCATCGGGTTGACCTCGTGCCCTGCCTGCGCTGCGGCGAGGAGCTTCTCCTCGGTCGCGTCGAGGCCCGAGACGACCTTCTTGATCATGAGCTCCTCGGTATGCGGGAGGAACTCGTGCAGCGGCGGGTCGAGCAGGCGGACGGTGACGGGCAGGCCGTCCATCTCGCGGAGGATGTCCTCGAAGTCGGCCTTCTGCGCCTTGCGGAGCTTCTCGAGTGCGGCGGCTTCGGCCTTCGGGGTCTCGGCGAGGATCATCTCGCGCACGATGGGCAGGCGATCCTCGGCAAGGAACATGTGCTCGGTGCGGCACAGACCGATGCCCTCGGCCCCGAAGCTGCGGGCCTGCTTGGAGTCGGCGCCGGTGTCGGCGTTGGCACGGACCTTGAGGCCGCGCACCTTCTTCGAGCCCTTGCGGATCTCGTCGGCCCAGCCGAGGATCGTGTGGAACTCGGCCGGCGGCTCGGCCTCGGCCATGGCCAGCGCACCCACGGTGACGACGCCGGTGGCACCGTCGATGGAGATGACGTCGCCCTGGTTGACCCGGATGTC
>JANMIX010000395.1:0-1673 GCA_031376015.1 Acidimicrobiia bacterium
GTCGTCATTGGTCAACTGCTGACCGGGACGGGGCCCGAGCCGGACGTCGAAGCCCCCGAGGGCGCGCAGGCGGGCCGTGTCGAACGCGGCGTTGGCGGTGAGGACGTAGTCGCCCGGCGACAGCGGCCCGGCGGGACGGTCGTACGCGCTCAACAGCGGCATGACCCGATCGGCCAGCCACCGCGGCCGGCGGACGGAGGGATCGAGCCGCACCGGTCCTCCCGCTCCCGTGGCCTCGCCGGCCAGTATCGGCGCCGTGACGGCTGCCAGCCAGCCGGGTTCGGGAATCGCGTCGTCGTCGAGAAAGGCGACGACCGGTGCCGCCACGGCCAGCCCGGCGTTGCGCGCCGCACTCGCCCCTGGCTCGGTCTCGCGCAGGATCCGAACCCTCACATGGAGGTGACCGAGGGCAGCTGAGGCGAGAGGTCCCAGGCCTGCCCGAGTGGAATTGTCGACGACGACGAGTTCCCATTCGACCGGAGAACGGGTGCGAGCAAGGCCGTTGAGGGTGCGGGCCAGGCTCTCGTCGCGGCCAGCGGTGGGCACCACGACGGTGACGGCGGTGGGCACCGCGCCGACGCTAGACAACTCCGCGACCTCACCGCGACGAATTCGGCGAGGCTCAGGGAGCGGCGTCCCAGAGTGGCGGATCAGGGGGGAGCGATCCGCAGCGTTCAGGGTCGAGCCGCCCTGACGGTCCCAGCGCGAGGAGTGTTTGTTTGCCGTCGCCGGCGGTGGCCACCACTCGGGCACCCGGTTGGGTGAGGGCCCAGGTGAGGCGGCTCACTCGCACGAGCGATGTCCAATAGAACTCGGGCGAACCCGGTTTTTCGATGACGACATGGTCGTACCGGCCTCGTTGCACTGCGGTGACCCACTCCCGGCACGTGCGGGCCAAGCGGTAGTCGTGGGGTCCCAGCGGCACGGTGATCTGCTCGGCGTGCCGCGTCCAGCCTGGGCCGAGAAAGGGGTACACGAGGGTGAATTCCAGTCCCACGCGCTCCGAACGCAGGGAATCGAGGACCGCACCGAGGGCGGCGTCGGGCCGTTCGCCGGTGAGCAGGCCCGGACCCGAAGCCGCTCCCACTTGGGTGGCGCACAGGAGCCCGCCGGCAACGAGCGCGACCGCACCGCCGGCCAGCCCCCACCATCGACGCCGGTGGGCGATCGTCAGCGCCGCCACGATCACTGTGACCCCCGCGATGCCCAGCGCCACCGTGCCCGCGAGGCGCAGGCCGACCGGGTCCAGCACCCGAAGGCGCAGGGTTGCGTTGCGGTCGCGGGTCAAGCCGAGCATCACCAGCCCCGCGAAGGCAGCGGTGAACAGGGCTGCAACGGTGGCAAACGCCCGCACCGATGCCGCCGCCAGGATCACCAGCGCGGCTGCAGGCAGGAGGTAGCGGGTGTTGGCCGCCACCTGCACGCGGTCGGCCTGGATCCGCTCGAACCCGGCCGCCGAGAGTGGATTGACCACGTACAGAAGGCCGCAGAGCACTGCCCCACCGACGAGCCACGACGTCACCCGTCGCCATCCTCGCACCAGCGCCACGGCCCCGACGGCGGCGGTCAGGGCCAAGCGATGGGCCATGTCCCACAGGGGGGTGCTCACCGTCAGCGGCAGCCGCGCGCCCGAGATCCGACTCAGGATCGAGGCACTGAAGTAGTGGTACGCC
>JANMIX010000410.1:0-2000 GCA_031376015.1 Acidimicrobiia bacterium
GATCCGGACGGTCTGCCCCACTCACGTTGCCGCAGCCAGGCTTTGGGTGCCGGCCCGAGCCTCCGTACACTCGTTTCACTGCATTCGACCCAAGGGGAGGTCCTTCATGGCCGGTTCTGTCATCGTCAGCGGCGCCCGCACACCCATCGGCAAGCTCTCCGGCGCTTTCGCCGGCTTCTCTGCCGCCGAACTCGGAGCGTTCGCCATCAAAGCCGCACTGGAACGGGCCGGGCTGAGCGGCGAACAGATCGACTACGTGTTCATGGGCCAGGTGCTCCAGGCGGGGACCGGTCAGATCACCGCCCGTCAGGCGGCCGTCGGGGCCGGCATCCCCATGAGCGTTCCCGCCACCACCGTGAACAAGGTCTGTCTCTCGGGTCTCAATGCGATCCAGCTGGCCGATCTGGTCATCAACGCCGGCGAAGCCGACATCGTGGTGGCCGGCGGGATGGAGTCGATGACCCAGGCGCCGTACCTGCTGCCGGGTGCGCGCGCCGGTCTGCGCATGGGCGACAGCACCATCGTCGACTCGATGATGTACGACGGCCTGACCTGCCAGTTCGACCACTGCGCCATGGGCCTCGGCACCGAGAACTACACGAAGGCCGCCTCGGCCATCACCCGCGATCGCCAGGACGCCCTGGCGGCGGCCAGCCACGAGCGGGCCGCAGCCGCCATCAAGGACGGCAAGATGGCCGAGGAGATCGTCCCGGTGGAGGTCCCCCAGCGCAAGGGTGACCCGCTCCTGGTCGACACCGACGAGGGCGTGCGCCCCGGCACCACCGCCGAGTCGTTGGGCAGCCTCCGGCCCGCCTTCGCAAAGGACGGCACCATCACCGCCGGCAACGCCAGCCAGATCAGCGACGGTGGTGCGGCGGTGATCGTGATGTCCAAGGCGAAGGCCGCCGAATTGGGCATCGATCCGCTCGGCGAGATCATCGGCTACGGCGAGGTGGCCGGCCCCAACGCCTCGCTGCTCACCCAGCCCTCCCAGGCCATCCTCAAGGCGCTCAGCCGGGCCGGCCGGCAGGTGGCGGACGTCAGCCTGTTCGAGCTCAACGAGGCCTTCGCCGCCGTCGGGCTCGCCTCGATGGACGAGCTGGGCATCAGCGACGACATCGTGAACGTCAACGGTGGCGCCATCGCCCTCGGCCACCCCGTGGGCATGTCCGGCACCCGGGTGGCCCTCACACTGCTGCTGGAGTTGCGCCGCCGCGGCGGTGGCCTCGGAGCTGCCGCCCTGTGCGGTGGCGGCGGCCAGGGCGACGCCATCCTGCTGCAGACCCCCTGACGGACCAGAGGCGCCACGCCACTGACGCTGACGCCGAACTGAACGAACATGACACGGTCCCGGCCTTACGGTCGGGACCGGTCATTTTGCCGGAATTTGGCACGAAGCTGTCCCGCTCCGAACCCCGCGCTCCATAGAGTTCGGGGCAACGGTAGTCCGCTCGGATCGGTGGTTCGTCCGCCCGCGCTCCACCCGATCCGAGCGGTCTATCGCATCTTTCGTTTTCGGGCTCAGCCGCCCGAGGACGGCTCGGCGGAATTCGACTCGGAGGAGTAGCCGTAGTCGCCCTCCGACCCGCTCTGGAGCGGGATGCCCTGCCCCGAGATCGACTGCCGGGCATTGGTGCCCACCAAGCCAGCGAACACGTGGGCGAGGTTGTACAGGGGCCCGTCCTTGGCCAGCGCCGAACGATCGAGAGACTTCAGCACGTCGATGACGACCTCGCTGAGGTTCCCGACGGGACTCACGAACCACTTGCCGTTGCGCTGGGCAACGAGCAGGCCGGTGGGCACCTTGTGAATGGTCGTGGCCAGCTCCCTGGCCGCCATCTGGAACTCCTCGAGCGTTTGGGCGACCTGCGGTGGCAGGCCCTGCGGCGTCGCCGCCTCGTCACCGGTGCAGTACTTCTTCTTGGGCAGTAGGCGATTGAAAGCCTGAGCCGCGGCGCCGGTCGCGTCGAAGTTTACGCAACCGTCGCCGATCTCGAGCG
>JANMIX010000438.1:0-1970 GCA_031376015.1 Acidimicrobiia bacterium
AACGCGACCGGAGCGTTGCGCGGGCCATGCTGCGGGCCCATCACCACAGCGCCTACCTGTGGTTGTCACGTCAGTACCCGGCCTGGTGGCACGCCCCGATCCGGCTGCTGCTGCGCGCCGGACTGGCGGCTCGCTACGCCCTCGGGCTGCTGCATCCCCGCATCGGCGAGGGCGCCCAGCCCAACCGCCGTGTGAGCTGAGCCTGTCGGGTCCGGCTCAGGCCGGCGGCATACCCAGACGCTCGCGGAAGGCCGGGATCGTGCGCTCGAGCCCTTCGCGCAACGAGATGGTGGGCTCCCAGCCCAGCACCGTGCGGGCGACGGTGATGTCGGGCCGGCGTTGGGTCGGGTCGTCCACGGGCAGGGGTTCGTGCACGATCTCGGACGTCGAGCCGGTGAGTTCGAGCACCAGTTGGGCGAGTTCCAACATGGTGAACTCTCCGGGGTTACCGATGTTGACCGGGCCGGTCGTCGCCGCGTCGAGCAGAGCGAGGAACCCCCGCACCTCGTCGTCGACGTAGCAGAAGCTGCGGGTCTGGGTGCCCTCGCCGTAGACGGTGAGGGGCTGACCCTCGAGGGCCTGCACGATGAAGTTCGACACCACCCGGCCGTCCTTGGGCCGCATCCGCGGGCCGTAGGTGTTGAAGATGCGCACGATGCGCACATCGAGGCCGTGATGGCGGTGGTATGCCATCGTCATCGCCTCGGCGAAGCGTTTGGCCTCGTCGTACACCCCACGCGGGCCCACAGGGTTCACGTGACCCCAGTAGGTCTCGGGCTGGGGGTGCACCTGCGGGTCGCCGTAGGTCTCACTGGTGGAGGCCAGGAAGTACTTGGCCCCCTTGGCCTTGGCCAGGCCGAGGGTGTTGTGGGTGCCCAGGCTGCCCACCTTCAGCGTCTGGATCAGCATCTCGAGGTAGTCCTTGGGCGACGCCGGGCTGGCCAGGTGCATCACCAGGTCGACGGGGCCCGGCACCCAGATGTACTGCGAGACGTTGTGTTCGACGAACGCAAAGCCCTTGTGGCCGAAGAGATGCTCGATGTTGGCCACCGAGCCCGTCACCAGGTTGTCCAGCACGATGACCTCGTCGCCTCGACTCAGCAACTTCTCGGCCAGATGCGATCCGAGGAAACCGGCTCCGCCGGTGAGCACAACTCGTGCCATCAGACGCGCCCGATGCCCTGGTAGTCGAAGCCGCGCCGCCGTAGAGATTCGCGGTCGAGCAGGTTCCGGCCGTCCACGACACGAGGCTTGGCCATCGCCTCGGCCACCTTGTCGAAGTCGAGCCAGCGGAACTCGTCCCACTCGGTGAGCACCAGCAGCACTTCGGCATCGGTGCAGGCGTCGTAGGGATCAGCCGCGACCCGGATGCCCTCCAGGGTGCCGGCGCGACGGTCGTTGACCGGCGGCGACAGCGACGGATCGAAGGCGCTCACCTCTGCGCCCTGCTTGCGCAGGCGTCCGATGATCTCCAAGGCGGGCGAGTCACGCAGGTCGTCGGTGCGAGCCTTGAAGGTGAGACCCCACACCGCCACCTTCACCCCGTCGACCGATCCGCCCAACATGGTGATCGCCTTCTTGGTGACCCGTTCGAACTGCTCAAGGTTCACGGTCACCACACCGCGCAGGAGGCCGAAGTCGTAGCCGGCGTCCTCGGCGATGCGGATGAGGGCGTGGGAGTCCTTGGGGAAGCACGAGCCGCCCCAACCCGGGCCCGGCTTCAGGAACTCGTGGCCGATCCGCTTGTCGTAGCCCATGCCCAACACCACGTCGTTCATGTCGGCCCCGACGGCTTCGCACACCGCGGCGATGGCGTTGACGAAGCTCACCTTGGCAGCCAGGAACGCGTTCGACGCGTACTTGATCAACTCCGCGGAGGGCGGATCGGTGACGATGAGCGGCGCGGCGACGCCGAGATAGAGCGACGCCACCCGCACCGCGGCCGACTGGCTGTCGGCACCGATGACGAT
>JANMIX010000472.1:0-13743 GCA_031376015.1 Acidimicrobiia bacterium
GATCGAGCGGGTCCTGTCCACGCCCCGCGGTCACGCCATGCTGCGCAACGTGTTCGGGCACGTGGTGTCGACCGCCGAGCTGGAGGCCACCCGCGACTGGTTGGTGAGCACCCCCCGGGCGGTGCGGGCCGACTTCCTCACCTCGATGAACGCCATGGATCTGCGCCCGGGGCTCGCCAACCTCGATGTTCCGACCACGGTCGTGATCGGTTCGCGCGACACGGTGACGCCGCCCAAGCTGGGCCGGGCCATGGCCGCGGCCATCCCCGGCGCCACCGTCGTCACCGCCGCCCACAAGGGCCACATGCTCCCCTTCGAGTACGCCCAGGAACTCGCCGACCTCATCGTCGCCGTTCCCTGAGGCCCGGTTCCTCGGGCCCGATCCCTGCAGCCCGGTTTCCTCGATCCGGTCGGGGTGCGTTCCTGCAGTCACGCCACTTGAATCTGCGTACGCTCCGCCCTACGGGCAGGTCCGGATCCTCCGGATCGGAAAGTGGGTGGGGGTGGATGCCATCGCGGTGATCGTGTTGGTGGTGCTGGTGCTGGTGGTGTTCGTGGTCCTGCGCTCGGTGCACCGGATCGGCCCCGCGCAGATCGGGCTGGTCAACAAGAACCTCGGGTTCAAGAAGCTGCAGGACGACAACCCGATCGCGTTCAACGGCGAGGCCGGCTACCAGGCGGTCCTGCTGATGCCGGGCCTGCGCTTCAAGCTCTGGCCGGTGTTCGCGGTGACCAAGTTCCCCTGGGTCCAGGTGCCCGCCGGCGAGACCGGCGTCGTCATCAGCCAGGTGGGCAAGGCACTGCCGATCGGGAACAAGAGCGCCCGCTACCAGGCGTCGTTCGGCAACTTCTCCAACGTCACCGCCTTCCTGCAGGGCGAAGGGGAGAAGGGCGTGCAGCGCCCGGTGCTGCCGCCCGGCACGTTGGTGCCCATCCACCCAGTGGCGTTCCTGGTGATCACCTCCAGGGAGGTCTTCGGTCTGCCGGTGTCGCCCGAGCTCGGGCACCTGGCGGCGGGCAACCCGCGATTGGCGCCACAGTCCTTCGGCCTGGATCCCACCCAGCTCGGGATCGTGGTCATCGCGCCGCAGGGCGAAACCGACGTACTCGGTCTGGTCACCACCCTCGAAGGAGCGCCCCTCGACAAGGGCGACATCGCCAGCCGTCTCGGCGGCTTCGACGAAGTGCAACAGCGTGAATCGGGTGGGGCCACCGACGCCGAGCTGATCGACCTGTTGCTCGGCTCCAAGAACGATCAGCACAACAACTACCAGGACTTCCAGGCCTTCATCGATGCCGGTGGCCGCATCGGCCTGCAACACGACCCACTGCTGTACGGCGCCTACCTGCTGAACCCGTTCCTGGTGCGGGTCGAGCTCGTGCCCATGCTGGTGGTGAACCAGGGCGAGGTGGCCGTGGTCAAGGGATTCGTGGGCATGCCCACGCTGGACACCTCCGGTGTGGAGTTCAAATTCGGGTCGATCGTGCGCCCGGGCCATCGCGGGATCTGGCAGGAGCCGTTGCGCACCGGCAAGTACGCGATCAACCCCCGCGTCTACGCGGCCGAGATCGTTCCGACGTTCATCCTCACCCTCAACTGGGCCAACGCCACGAGCCAGGCACATGACCTCGACGCCCGGCTGGAATCCATCGTGGGCAAGAGCCGCGAGGGCTTCGTGTTCACCATCGACCTGCAGGTGCAGATCCACGTGTCCGACACCAAGGCGCCCAAGGTCATCTCCATGGTGGGAACCATGATCAACCTGGTGAACGAGGTGTTGCAGTCGGCGGTGGGTAACCACTTCCGCAACACCCTCCAGGAGCTCGAGGCCGTGCGGTTCATCGAGACCCGCCAGGAAGTGCAGCGCACCGCCTTCACCGCCATCAGCGAGTACCTGGCCGCCTACGACGTGGAGACCCGTGGCGTGTACATCCAGGACGTGATCTTCCCGCCCGAGCTCGTCGAGGTCCTGACCCGGCGCGAGATCGCCAACCAGGAGCGCACGACCTACATCGAACAGCAGAAGGCCGAGACCGCCCGCATCGAGGTGGAAAAGGCCCGGGGCACAGCCAACATGCAGGCGGAACTGGCCAGCGCCGCGGTGTCGGTCGACATCAGCACCAACCAGGCCAAGGCCCGCGAAGCCGAGGCCGGCGGCGAGGCCGCCTACGTGCGCCTCACCGGCCAGGCCGAAGCCGACAAGACCCAGGCCATCGGTCTGGCCCAGGCCAAGGCCACCGAGGCGCTGGGTCTGGCCAAGGCCGCCGGTTACGACGCCCAACGCGTCGCCATCGGCGAGACGGCCACGGCGCTGGTGGCGGTGGCCGGGGCGGTGGCCGAGGGTCAGATCGACATCATGCCCGAGGTGCTCGTCACCGGAGGCGGCGGTGCCCTCGACGGGTTGGCCGCGGTGTTGATGAACGCGTTGCGCCGGCCAGGTGGGCTCTCGAACGGCCTGGGCGGCGGCGGTGAGGACGCGGAGACCTTCGAGGAGGACCAGGCCGGCGCCACGCGGGGTGAGCCGGCAATGGTCGACCCCTGAGCCGGACCCGCCAGAATCCTTCCGTGCAGTTCGCCGACGTCCTCCATCTCGACACCCATGGCACCGACACCTTCATGGGTCGCGGGCCTCGCTACCCGTGGGGCGGTCTCTACGGTGGCCAGATCGTGGCCCAGGCGCTGCAGGCGGCCACGCTCACCGTCGAGGACCGCTACCGCGTCCACTCGCTGCACGCCTACTTCGTGCGCCGGGGCGATCACACCGAGCCCATCCGCTTCGAGGTCGACCGGGTGCGCAACGGCCGTAGCTTCACCACCCGCAACGTGATCGCCCGCCAGGCGGTGGGCGCCATCCTCTCGCTGTCGGCCAGCTTCTGCATCGACGAAGAAGGGCCCGAGGTGCAGACGGTGGTCATGCCCGACGTGCCGCCACCCGACGGGCTGCCCTCGGAGGTCTGGTCGGAGATGTTCGACCGGCGCTGGGTGCCCGGCGGGCGCCGGCAGGGTCGGGCCCTGGCCTGGATGCGCATGACACAGGCCGTCGGCGACGGCTCCGGCGCACAGGCCGTGGCCTTGGCCTATCTGTCCGACGATCTGCCGACCGACGCCGTCGCCACGCTGTTCCCCGGTGCTCCGTCGCTGGAGGAGTTCGAGGGTGCCTTCTGGAGCGCAAGCCTCGATCACGCCATCTGGTTCCACCGTCCGCTGCGCGCCGAGGACTGGCACCTGCACGAGTTCAACTGCCACGGGATGCTCGGCTCGCGCGGTCTGTCCATCGGCAACGTCTTCACCGCCGCCGGCGTGCACGTGGCCACCATCACCCAGGAGGTGTTGCTGCGCGACGCCCGGGGGCATCGAGGCGGGCAAGCTCCTCCGGGCTGAACCCGGCCTCGGCCCGAGCGGCCAGGTTCAGGGGAGGCGGCACCCGTACCCCGTGCTCGGCCAGCAGCGCCGCGAAGGTCGGTTGGGGATCAAGGCCGCGTTGCTCGCAAAGGAAGACAAACCAGCGCGAACCGACGGCGACATGACCGATCTCGTCGGCCAGGATGCGCCGCAGGATGGCCGCGGTCGTGAGGTCGCCCACGGCCTCCAGCCGGCTGATCATGCCGGGGGTGACGTCGAGCCCCCGGGCCTCGAGCACGCGAGGCACCAGCGCCATGCGCACCAGCGGGTCCTCGGCCGATCGCACCGCCGCCTGCCACAACCCGTCGTGCGCGGGGAGGTCGCCGTAGGCCGCGCCGAGCTCGCGCAGGCGCGTACACAACAGCGCGCAGTGGGTGGCCTCCTCGGCCGCCACCGCGGCCCAGTCCCGGCGGAACTGCGCCGGCATCGAGGTGAACCGCTGCACCGCGTCGAGTGCCAGGTTGACGGCATTCGCCTCGATGTGAGCCACCGCGTGGACCAACGCGACGCGGCCGGCGAGGGTGCCGAGGCCGCGGCGGGGCACTGCGGAGGGAGACACCAGCACCGGTCGGGCGGGTCGCGCAACGGCGGTGACCGGCACCGGGTGGTGGGCGGCGAGACCGGCGTCGGCGTCGAATTGTTCGAGCGCATGTGCCATCGCCAGTTTGCGGAAGAGGTCCACCTCGACCAGCGCGCCGGCCGCCGCCGCCGCCAGGCCCGTCAAGAAATTCTGCTCACAGCGTGGGGCGATCGCCGTCCGCCATGGGCTCGGTCACGGCAGGGAGAAATCGCGGTTCGGCTTGGCGGGCGGTGGCACGAACCCCGGGCCGGGCCGCCAACCGGACTCGGCCAGATCCTCGAGCACGTGGGCCATGTTTAGCGTGTCCTCGTCGTAGTCGAACTTGCCGTCGCCCGCGTACCGCAAGCGGGTCCAACCCGTTTGGCGGTGCCCTGAAGGCAAGACCTGCAGCCACTTGATGACCACGTTGTTGCCGTCGACGGCGGTGAATTCGATGGGGAAACGCCAGTCCTCCAGACCCGTCATGCTTTCCACGAAGAACTCGCGGATGGCGTCGATGCCCTCCACCCTCCCCCAGGCCGGGTCGATGTAGACCGCGTCATCGGTGAAGAAGGGGGCCAGGTCGCTCCAGGTGGCCGATCCGCCTTCGATGAGTAGGCGGGTTTCCACGTAGCGCGCGAGGGCGGCACGGACTTCCTCCTCGGAATGATTCATTGTCCGGAATCGTGCCACAAACCGCTCATTGCGGCGCCGGCGCCGCCGACGAGTTTCGTATGGATCGACGCGGGCTGGAGCTGGCGGTTGCGGCGGTGCCCGTGGCCATGATGGTGCTCGACACGAGCGGGCGGTGTGTCAACGCGAGCGACCGCTACCGCGAGCTGATGGGCACGAACCCGTTGGGCCACTCGTGGCTCACCGCGGTGGAGTCGGGAGATCGTCCGGAGGTGGTCTCGGCCCTCGCCCGAGTGCGTGACACCCGCAAGCTGGCCACCGTGCGATGCCGCATCGGCGCACCCGATCGGTGGGTCGAACTGGCGGTGCAACCCTTGGTGGACGAGAAGGGACGTTGGTACGGCTCTTCCGCGGTGGCCACGGTGGAGTTGGGTACGCCGCTGCTGCTGGCCTTGGACGACCGCAGCGACCCCCTCACCGGTGCCGCCAATCGCGAGGCCGTGGTCGCCCATCTCGAGAGCCTGCTCGACCTCGGCCCCGACATGGCCCCCACCTCGGTCGGGGTGGTGCTGGTCGATCTCGACAACTTCAAGTCCGTCAACGAACGCCTCGGTCGGGCCGCGGGCGACGAACTGCTGGGTGCCGTGGCGGGCCGCCTGCGTGGTGCGGTGCGCTTCTGCGACCTGGTCGGGCGGCTCGAGGCCGACCGGTTCCTGCTGGTGACCGAACAGGACGACGATCCCATGGCGGCCGAGAAGGTCGCCGAACGGGTCCTTGCGGTGCTGAATCGGCCCTTCCGCTTGCGCGGCGCCAATGTTCGGCTCGACGGTTCGCTCGGCATCGCGATCGGTGACCGAACCGACTCGGCCGCCGACCTTCTCCGCCGGGCCGGTGAGGCGTCGTTACTGGCCAAGACGGCCGGTGGCGGTTGCTGGCGCCGGGCCAACAGCCTGCGCCTCCTCATGGGCTGAACAGAGGACGGCCCGCACCACCCTGATCAGGCGGAGGCGTGGTCAGGTACCGTCGGCATCGATGACCCACGCCCTCGAACCACTCACCGCCGAGGAGATCATCGCCGCCTCGTCCGCCGTGCGCGCCGCGGGGGCGCTGCCCGAGGGGGCGCTGATCGCTCACATCGTGCTCGACGAGCCGGCCAAGGACGCCCTGGATAGCGCCGGCCGCCGGGCGGTGGTGAGCGTGGTGCCACCGGGTGCACTCGCCGTCGTCGACCACACCATCGATCTGGCCGCGGGCACGGTGCTGGGTTCGATCATCCACGACGGTGCGCACTCGGCGCTGCTCTTCGACGAGTCCTTCAAGGCGGTCATCGCCCTGCACGAGAGCGACGCCTTCAAGGAACTGATGGCCAAGCGTGGGATCACCGACCTGCAACAAGTGCAGATCGACCCGTGGCCGGCGGGAACGTTCGGTTTCGACTACGAGGAGGGCCGGCGCATCAGCCGGTCGATCATCTACTTCCGCGAGTCCCCGGCCGACAACGGCTATGCCCGGCCGGTCGAGGGTGTGATGGCGGTCATCGACGGCCCGACCGGCGAGCTGCTCGACCTGGTCGACCTGGGCGTCGTGCCGATCCCCGCCGACAAGGGTTCGTACTTCCCGGCCGATCGCGCCCCGCTCCGGGAGGATCTTAGGCCCGTCTCGATCACCCAACCCGAGGGGGTCAGCTTCACCCTCGACGGTTACCACCTGCGCTGGCAGCGCTGGTCGTTGCGCATTGGCTTCGATCCCTACGAAGGCCTCGTGCTGCATCAGATCGGCTTCGACGACCCGAACCGGGGAGGACAGACACGTCCCATCGTGCATCGCGCCTCGGTGGCCGAGATGGTCGTGCCCTATGGCGATCCGGGGCCGATGCACGGGTGGAAGAACGCGTTCGATGTGGGGGAGTGGGGCCTGGGACGCATGGCCAATTCGCTGTCGTTGGGCTGCGACTGCCTGGGTGAGATCACCTACCTCGACGGGGTCATGTCCGACGAGGCCGGGAACCCCTGGGTCGTCCCCAACGCCATCTGCCTCCACGAGGAGGATTTCGGCATCCTCTGGAAGCACACCGACCTGCATGCCGGCACCACCGAGGTCCGCCGCCAGCGCCGGATGGTGATCTCCATGATCGCCACCGTGGGCAATTACGAGTACGGCTTCTACTGGTACCTGTACCTCGACGGCACCATCGAACTCGAGGTGAAGCTCACCGGCATCATGTCCACCATGGCGGTGGACCCCGCCGGCCCGCCACCCACCCATGCCGGAATGGTGACCGCCGACCTGGCGGCGCCGCATCACCAGCACCTGTTCTGCGCGCGCCTCGACATGGACGTGGACGGGACCCACAACGAGGTGCACGAAGTCGACGTGCTGGCCGATCCGCCGGGGCCCGACAACCCGTGGGCCAATGCATTCCGTCCCCACGCCACGCTCCTGGCCGATGAGGCGACCGCCCGCCGCAACGTCGACCCGTCCCGCAGCCGGACCTGGAAGATCCTGAACCCCGACGTGCGCAACGCCGCCGGCCAGCCGGTGGCCTACAAGTTGCTCCCCGGTTCGACACCCACCCTGCTGGCCGATCCGACCTCATCGGTGGGCCGGCGGGCCGAGTTCGCCCGACACAACCTGTGGGTCACGCCGTATGACCCCGCGCAGCGGCGGCCGGCCGGCGACTTCCCCAACCAGTCCTCCGGAGGCGACGGCCTGCCGGCCTTCACCGCCGGCAACCGCAGCCTGGTCGGCACCGATGTGGTGCTCTGGTACAGCTTCGGGGTCACGCATGTGCCCCGGCCGGAGGACTGGCCGGTGATGCCGGTCGAGCGCGCCGGCTTCTCCCTGGTGCCCTTCGGGTTCTTCGATCGGAACCCGACCCTCGACGTGCCGCCGCCCGCGGGCCACGGTGAAGGAGATCACTGTCATGCCTGAACCCCTCGAGTTGGCCGGCCGCAAGGTGCTGATCACCGGCGCATCGGCCGGGATCGGGGCCGCCCTGGCCCGCGCCTTCGCCGAGGCCGGTGCCGTGGTGGGGATCTGCGCCCGCCGCGAGGAGCGGCTGCAGCAGGTGCTGGACGACTGCCGAGTCCACAGCCCCGAGAGCCGGATGTGGGTGGTCGACCTTGCCGATCTCGACGGGATCGCCGACTTCGCCGCGCGGGCCGACGCGGAGATGGGCGGCATCGACATCCTGGTCAACAACGCCGGCATCCCCAAACGGCGCCACGTCCGCGAGTTGCGCACCGACGAGGTCGAACACACGATGCGGGTGAACTACTTCTCCCCGGTCCGCCTCACGCTGGCCTTGCTGGGCCCGATGGAGGCGCGGGGAGGGGGCCGGATCGTGACGGTGTCCTCGGTGGCGGCGCGTCTGGCCCCGCCCCATGAAGGTGCCTACGCGGCGACCAAGGCTGCCCTGTCATCCTTCATGGAGGCGGCCGAGGTCGACATGGATGGCACCGGCGTGCACTTCCACCTGGTGAACCCGGGCGTATTCGACACCGAGTTGTTCACCATGCCCGACAACGAGCCGACGATGGCGCCCATCGAGATGCAGGCGCCCGAGGAGCTTGCGGCCGCGGTGATCACCCAGCTCCGTAACGGCGACCTCGAGATCTACCTCCCCGAATGGTTCGGGCCCATCGGCGCCGACCGCCTGCGTGATCTCTCAGGTTTCATCGAGGGCACCAAGGCCTTCGCCCGCGACCAGATGCGCGGCGCGTCCTGACTCAGCGGTCGCCCAGGACCGGGAACGCCGAGCGCACCTCGCGCACCCGTTGCGGGTCGACCTCCACGAACAACACCGCCTCCCCGGCGGTGTCACCGTCGACCAGCACCTCGCCCCAGGGATCCACCGCCAGCGAGTCGCCGCGGTAGTCGAGACCGCCGCCTTCTCCCACCCGGTTGGCAGCGACCACGTACGCCTGGTTCTCGATGGCCCGTGCCGGCACCAGTGCCCGCCAGTGGGCGCGCCGCGCGGGGGGCCACGACGCCACCAGCAGGTAGCAATCGGTGCCGGCGGCGGCGTCCCACCACTGATCGGCGAATCGCAGGTCGTAACAGATCATCGGGGTGCAACGGAGGCCCTCGACCTCGACGGTGATGGTGCCGGTTCCCCGTTCGTAGTGCTGGTCCTCCCCATCGTGAGTGAAGGTGTGCACCTTGCGGTAGCGGTGCACCGTGCCGTCGGGGCCGGCCAGCACGAACACGTTGGCCGGACGGGTCGCACCGGGCGCCACCTCGGGCACCGATCCCGCAATCCACAGATCGTGCGCAGTGGCCATGGCCCGCATCCAGGTGGTGGTGGGCCCGTCCTCGGGTTCGGCCACGACGTCGGTCGCCAGCGTGAAGCCGACGGCGAACAACTCGGTGCACAGGGCCAGCCGAGCGCCACCGGCAGCGGCGCGGACCAGCAGTGGTTCGAGCGCGGCGAGGGTGCGGTCGCGGTCCTCCCAGGCGATGTCGTGCTGGAGGATGGCGATCTTCACTGTTGCAGTCTCACTGCTCGCTCCGCCTTGTCAACGGATCAGCCCCTCCACCACAGCAACGAATCGGGATGCCGGCCCAGATCGAGCCACAGGTCGGGTGCGCGCAGGTGACCGAAGGTGGCCACGATGGTGGTGCCCAACACCTCAACGGAGGGCGGGTCGAGCAGCGTGGACCACCTGCGCCGGTTCCGGACGTCGTTGCCGTCGCGGGCGAGTACGCCGAGCGCGGCGGCGTTGGCCGCGGCGGTGGCGTGGTCGCGATGTACCAACACGACCACCAGCAGGATTTCTTCGCCTTGGCGCAGGACGCCGGTGGCCGACGCCAGATACGGCTGCAGCGGGGGTGCCGCGGTGTACCGGGGATCGGCGGCGATGTCGGCGGGCAGCCGCCCGGGAGCCGCGTCCAGCGACAGCCGCGCCGCGAAGGCTCCGCGATCTTCGAGCAGCCCGGCCAGCAGCCGCACGAGATGGTCGCTTCCCACGTTGCGCGCCCGCGCGTTGTGCACGGCCGTGTCGACTACGCCGCGCTCGGTGCCGGTGGCCCGGATGACGTAGCCGCCCTGTCGCCGAGCCCAGCCGCCGTCGACAGGCACGAGTCCGGTCGGAAGCGGTTCATCGGCATAGGGGTCCGCCACCTCCACCGAGTCCGCGCCGGTGGTGACGCTGGCGTCGGCGCGTACCGACGCCAAACCGCCCGGCAGCCCCAACGTGGCCGCGGTAGGTCGAAGGCCGAAGCGGGAGGTGAGGCGTAGTGAGTCGGCCACCGGGTCATCGGGAGGCCGGCCCGCTCCGTCGCCGTCGCGCGCCCGGGCGTAGTCCTGGACGATGATCTCCGAGGGCGTGGCCGCGCCGAGGGGCAAGCTGTCGAGCAGCGACTCCCAACCCCGGCTGCGTTCCGCCCGGCGATCGGCCGAGAGGCCCACCGCCAGCGCCGCCACGACAACCAAGGCCGGCAGGATGCGGCGCACAACGACGGTCGGTGCCCTCATCGCAGCGCGGTGCCGCGGCAGTTTCGGTCAGTCGTCGGCGCCGCTGTTGGGTCCGCCGCCGCCGTGCCCGCCACCGCCGTTCCCGGCACCGCCGTTCCCGGCACCGGTGCCGCCGCCGTTCCCGGCACCGGTGCCGGTGCCGCCGCCACCGGTGCCGCCGCCGTTCCCGCCGCCGCCGTGTCCGGCCCCCGAGCCGGTGCTCGAGACGTCATCGTCGGAGCTGCTGCTCCGGCCGCCGGAGGACCCGCTTCCGCCACCCCGACCCGAATTGCTGCTCGAGTGGGACGAGTTGGACGCACCACCGTTGTCGTCGGAGTGGCCATGGGACGACCCTGAGTTCTCCGAGCGCCGGTCATCGTCGCCAACGCTGCCGCCTTCGCCGCGTCCGGAGCTGCCACTGCGGTCATCCCGGTTCGAGGACTGCCCGCCGCCGCGGTTCTCTGAGTTCCCGGCTCCGGGGTCCGAGTCCGTGCGGTGTGACGAGCGGTCGCTGCTCTCGGGTAAGTGGACCCCGACGTGTTCGACCGCCTGCGCTACTGCATCCTGTACGGGTGCCGGCAGTCGGTTGGCGGCGGCAGCCACCCCGGTGGCAGCGAAAAGTACCGAGGCGCTCACCGCAGCGATCTTGGCGATGAAGAGCCGAGAACCCTGCGACCGCCCGCCGAGGGCCCCCTCCACCATGGCGAGGAGCAACTCCTCCGGAGGCGAGGCACTGGTCGACGGCAGCGTCCCGGCGCGACCAAGAAGCGCAGCGACCTCCTCCAGACCGGGCGTCTCACGCGAGGGAGTCCGCCCGGCCAGGAGGTCCGCCACCATCTCATCATCGAGGAGGGGTTCGGGCTCTGGCATCTCATTGGGACTCATCGCTCGGTGATCCCTTCGCGTTGCGTTCCGTCGGAAAGAATTTTGGCCAGCCGTCGCAGGGCCCGGTGCTGTTGGACCCGCACCGCTCCGGGGCTGCGCCCGATGATGGCGGCGACCTGCTCCACCGGGAGGTCGGCAACGACTCGCAGAAGGACAATTTCCGCATCCTCGGGGCTCAACAAGGAGACGATCCGCCGGGCGGCGTCGTCGCCCAGTTTTCCCTCCATTGCCTGGTGCTCGGCGCTGGACACGGTCGGGGCCGGCACCGATTCCGGTGCGGTCGCGGTGGCGGGAACCCGCCGGCCGGTGCGGCGTCGATGGTCGATGATGCGACGACGGGCAATGGTGTAGAGCCACCCTCGGAACTGGTCCTCGTCCCCGGAGAAGCCGCGAAGCGTCCGGGCGGCGGCGATCCAGGTCTCCGATCCGAGGTCCTCGGCGTCGTCGGGGACCTGTGCCCTCAGAAAGCGCAGCAGACGTGGATTGTGTGAGCGGTACAACTCTGCCAGCGCGAACTCGTCGCCGGCCCGGGCGGCGTCGAGCAGGTGAGCGAAGGTGTCGTCCGGCACAGTCGCATCAGTGTGCCCGCGATCGAGTCTCCGCGAGGTCAACCGGCGGTGGTGAGTTCCTCCATCTCGTCGACACGGTCGGTGAGCTCGGCGCCCACTGCGGCCGGGGTATGCGAGGAGTGCACGCCGGCTTCGGCGCTGACTCCTCCGATCGACGCATGCAGCGAATCCACGTTTGGTAGCCAGCGGCTCAGTACCGCCACCGCCGCGGCGCCGGCCGCCACCACCAGAAACAGGACGTTGGCGTCATTGTCGGTGAAGAACAGCACCGAGGAGAACGCCACGCCGCCGATGTTCCCGTAGGAACCGGCCAGTCCGGCGATCTGGCCACCGACCGGCTTGTGGATCTGGGGGACCATGGCGAAGATGGCGCCGTTGCCACCCTGCACGAACACCGAGGCCAGGGCCACCACGCCGATGCCCGCCACCAGTGGCCAAGCGGCGGAGAGCTGTGACATCACCAGGAACGCCAACGAGGTGCCCACCAGCGCGCCGACCACGACCTTGCGCCGGTTCCCCGACATGTCCGAGAGAATGCCTCCCCCCGGTCGCGTGACCAGATTGGTGAAGGCGAACGCGCTCCCGGCCGCGCCGGCCGCCGCGATCTCGAGGCCGAAGGTCTGGGCGAAGAAGGTCGGCAGCAACGACACCACCGCCAGTTCCGCGCCGAAGGTGATGCCGTAGCCCAAGGACAGCAGGGCCACGGGAGTGAAGGGGTACTGGTGGTCGGCGGGCTCGCCTCGTAGGACGCCGGCGTTGACCCGCACCACGTTGCCGATCAGGTAGGCCAGCAGCAGGGCCAAGGCGCCGCAGCTCAACCAGAAGCCCCCGACCGACATCACGCCGTTGTCGTAGATCCGCCACGCCACGATGACCAGGATCCCGGCGATGGGTACCTGCATCGCACACAGGGCGGCCACCGCCCCCTTGGAGCCGACCGGCAGAGCCCCCTTGCGGGCGGGACGCAGATACGTGACTCCCTCGGGGGTATCGGTGACGGCGAACCAGTAGATGAGGCCGTAGACGCCGGCGACGATGCCGGCGACGAAGATGCCCCAACGCCATGCCCCGGCGCCGCCCCCCAGTGAAGTGGCGAGCACCGGCAGGGCGAGGGCCGCACCGGCGGAGCCGAAGTTGCCCCACCCGCCGTAGATGCCTTCTGCGGTGCCCAGATCCTCCTTGGGGAACCACTCCGACACCATGCGGATACCGACCACGAATCCGGCGCCCACGATGCCCAGCAGCAGACGGCTCACCACCATGGCGGTGAAGGAATGGGCAGTGGCGAAGATCGTGTTGGGGATCACCGCGAACATGAGGGTGGCGGCATACATGCGCCGCGGGCCTATGCGGTCGAGCAGCGAGCCGATGAAGACCCTGGCGGGCACGGTCAGTGCCAGGTTGCACAACGTCAGGGTGATCATCTGCGCCTTCGTGAAGCCCAGCTCGTGTTGGATCGCCACCGCGAAGGGCGCCATGTCGAACCAGACGACGAAGCTCAAGAAGAAGGCGAGTGTCGTGAGGTGAAGGACTCGGCTCGGGCCCCTGAACGAAGCCAGGGGTGAGAGCCGTTGCCGGAGGGTTCGGGAGTTGGCCACGGCGTGAGAGTGCGTGATGGCCGTTTCGGGCGGGTCTCTCCAACATGGCCACTGGTTGACGCGTCGCTCTCGCGGTGACTGCGGCCCTTGTGAGGATCCCGTCAAGACGCGCATCAGGAAGCCGTCGCCCAACCGACACAAGCCGTCGGTCCGCCCGAAACCGGCTTCGCCCATGATCCCCGGATGGACCCGCTGGCAGGATGGACCGTTGCCGTGACGGCGCGCCGGCGCGCCGAGGAGCAGGCCTCGATGCTTCGCGGCCGGGGTGCGGCGGTCCTGCTGGCCCCCACGGTGCAGACCGACTCGGTGGCCGAGGAACTCGTGCACGCCGCCACTGTCGAGTTGTTGCGGTCGCCCCCAGACCTGCTGGTGGCCAGCACCGCGGTGGGTATGCGGGCCTGGATCGCGCTCGCGTGGTCGTGGGGATTGGGCGGCGATCTGCTCGAGGTGCTCGAGCACAGCGGGCGCCTCGCCCGGGGCGCCAAGGCCGCCGGTGCACTCGCCGCCGAAGGTCTGGCGCCGCACTGGCGGGCCACCAGCGAACGCCTCGACGAGGTGGGCGAGGAGTTGTTGCGGCGGGGTGTGAAGGGTCAGCGGATCGCGGTGCAGGTACACGGCACCGACACGGACGCCTTCATCGA
>JANMIX010000480.1:0-2161 GCA_031376015.1 Acidimicrobiia bacterium
GGCCAGCTTCTGGGCCCGGCGACCCCGCTCGATCAGGTCCTCCACCGATGCCTCGGCCTCGCGGTCGACCGCGGCCGCAACCGTGGCCAGGTCGAAGAAACGCCCGTCCTCCCCGAGGACCTCCCGATTGAAAGGCGTGTCGAGCGCCAGGATGTTGGCACTGGCGTGCATCGCCTCCACCAGCGACGGATTCATTCCGCCCACGCTGTGGCCGTGCAGGTAGCCGCGAGCACGGGCGAGCAGGTCAAAAAACTGATGACGGTCCCCCACATGGCCCAGTACCCGGATGCGGGGATCGGCGGCGGCGGTGTCCGCCAGGTTCTTCTCCACCGGTGAGTCGTAGTTCGAGGAGCCCAACACCAACAGCGGCAGCGCCGTGTGGGCCTGCCGGTAGCGCTCAGCGATGGTGTCGATGTTGTTCTCGGGGTTGAGGCGGCCGCCCACCACGAAATAGCCCCGCTCCTCGATCCCCAGATCCTCGAGCACCGACGTACGAACGACGTCACGCGCGGGAGGGCAATAGGGGATCACCGTGGACGGCGCGTGAAAGTCCTCCTCGTAGATGCGAGCCATGGCTGCGCAGTCCGCCACCAGGCCGGTGGCGCAGGACCCCGCCATCCGAGCACTGGCGCGGAACCAACCGCGGGCGGCCTTTCCCCACTTGCCTCGCAACCACTCCTGACCGTCGGTGTTCAACACCACAGGCTGGCCCGTGTAGCGGGCGATGGCGCAGTACGGGGCATTGGCGACGTTGACTACCAGCACGACGTCGTGGCGGGCTCGACGCGCCGCCACTGCGGCGATCACGCCATGACTCAGGGTGCTGAATTGCTTGCCCTGGATAACCGGGAGGATGACGCGGTCAACACCTTGGTACGGCCCGGCACCGTCGATTTCGCCCTTGCGGCAATACATGGTGACCTCATGGCCCCGGTCGGCGAGTTGGGGCAGCAACGTGGTCAGGAAGGTTTCGTACCCCGAGTACGTCGAGGGAATGGCCCGGGCGCCGTACACACCGATGCGCAGCGGACGCGTCACGCGGAACCGTCCACGGGCGTCTGACGGCGCCGTATGCGCACCCGTCCGATCAAGGGTGCTTCTTCGAGCATGGCAAGTGCCTGCCCCTCCAATGCCAACTCCTCTTCGTCATCCACTGTCCCCGCAGACCGGTTGGCCCGCTCTACCAACACGGTCAGGACGCAAGCCCCGATAGTCAGCCCGATACCCAGACCGAGAGGGCCTGCCTCAGGATGCCAGAGGACAATCATGGCAGCCGCAACAGCCGTCCCGAGCAAAGAGTCACCCACCCTCACCATGAACACCAGGCGCGATTCCCGTCGGGCCGCCAAGGAGGCGCCCGCCGGCAGTCCCGCCCCGTACGCAGCGGTGAAAACCGCCCACGACAGAAGGACGAGCACGCCGACCGGAACCTTTCCGTCCGTGAGGAGAGGGGCGAGCCGTGAGCGAAGGAGAACCGCCACGATCGTGTACATCCCCACCATGCCCACCATGGCCACAGTGACCATTCGTTCGGAGAACTCCCGGCGCCGGGACTTGAACGAATGGGCGAAGAAGGGGAGCAGGAAGGTGCCGGCCCCGGAGATGAAGGTGATGGCAGGCGCCATCATCAACCGTCCGGCCTCGACGGTTGCCAGCGCCGCCTTCGAGGCGAGCGTGACCACCAGGAATCGAAGGATGAGCAGGGCCAGCGGCCGGATCGCCACCTGCATGGCGCGCCAACTGCTGAACTCGGCAACCTCGCCGAGCGCTTCGGTTCCGGGCGCAACCAACTGGAGTTCCTCGGCCGGGAGTTGGACCTGGGCGGCGACGATGGCGGCCAACGCACCGCAGGCGATGGCGCCGATCAGGATCTCGACCGAGAAGTGCCCGAACACCATGCGCAGGGCGATGACGGCGGCGAGCGAGGCCACCACGTAAACGGCGTCGTTGACGATGAGGCGACCGAACTCGAGCCGGGCCGACATGATTCGCCGCCCTGTCTCCTCGAGCAGCCACAGCGAGATCGCCACCGCGAACAGGAGACAGCCGACCGGGTGTAGCACCCCGAACGCCAGGGCGACAGCGACGCCGACGACGCTGCCCAAGGCCATGGTGCCGAGTTGCGAAGCGACCAGCGCCCGGCGGATCGCCCGATCGTGCC
>JANMIX010000548.1:0-2249 GCA_031376015.1 Acidimicrobiia bacterium
GACCTCTGCCGTGTGAAGGCAGCGCTCTAACCAACTGAGCCATACGCCCGTAGTGGAGTGAGCACGATAGCCGACGTGCCGCGAGGGCCGAAAAGCCCGCGGGTCAGCCCGCCAGGCACAGTTTCGAGGCCCCCGTCTTGGGCAACAGGGCGTGCGTGCCGGCCGGGCAGGGGGCGGTCGGGGCCGCCAGCGAGGCCACCTTCACCGCGCCCTTGGCGCCGCAGTCGATGGGCACGGCGTCCTCGGCGATCACCAGCACGCAGCCGCCAGGATGGATGGTGGCGCCCGCCGTCTTGTCGCCGGTCACGGCGTAGGCGGTAACGATGAAGATCATCCCCAGCACGGCCACCACCGCGATCCACGGCAGTGCCCGAACCAAGCGGGCGATGGCGTCATCGACGTCGTGCACCTCATCGGGGGTGCCGTCGCTGCGATTCCCGAACCGGGCCGTGTCGATGCGCAGCGCCCGCTCCCGTGGATCGTCGAGGCCCTGCTCCTGGTCGTAACGACGCCGCCGATCGGCGTCACCCAGAACGCTCCATGCCTCTGTCACCTCCCGCATGCGGCGATCGGTGTCGGTGCGGTCGGCCGGCGGCGAATCGATCCACCGGTCGGGGTGAAGTTGGCGAGCCAACTCGAGATAGGCGGCGCGCACCGCGCCCGGCGGCGCGCCGGGACGCAGGCCGAGCACCTCGTAGTGAGACCGCGCCATCACCCGCGACGGTACCGCCGGCGACCGGCCTGCCCACCAGCGGATCGCCGGCCGGGCGCAAGGGAACTCAGAACAGGGCGGGCCCGGCTCGGGCGGGCTTCGTCTGGCGGGTGTGACCTTGGGGGTCGGTCAGTTCGAAGGTGGCGTCGGGGAGGAGTTTGGCGTGCCACCCGGCCCCGTGGAGTTTGCGGTGGTGCCGCCCGCACAGCAGCGCGATGTTGTCGATGCTGGTCGTGCCACCGGCCCACCACGGCTGCACGTGGTGGGCTTGGCAGTAGCGGGCAGCACGGTCACAGTCGGGCCACCGGCAGCCGCCGTCGCGGACGACCACCGCCCGGTACAGGCCGGGCGGCACCGCGTACACGTCGCGACCGAACTCCAGCACCTGGCCGTCGGCGAGGAGCACGCGGCTCAGCACGCTGTCGCAGGCCATGGTGGCCAGATCGACCCCGGGGATGGTCACACCGTCCTCGCTCACACCGGGATGCCCCGCCTCGAGGTCGGCCAGCGTCCACATCAGGTTGACGTGCGGGCGATGACGGCGCTCGGAGGGACGTTGGTGATGATCGAGGTAGAAGGCGCACATCGTCACCAGCGCATCGGCCCGACGTTGGGCGGGGACGCGGACCTCGCCTTCGTCATCGCGCCGCTCGGCCAGCCGCAGGGCCGTCTTGATGGTCTCCGTGCTGGCGGAGTCGAACGACCCCTGCAGTTCGCCGCGTTCGCCCAAGGTGCTCGACATGAACAGCGTGTTGGCCCGCTCGGTGCTGTCGTCCCGATCGATGACCGCGTCAGCGAGGCGACCCCAGCGGGCCAGCGCTCGCCCGGTCTGGATCATCGACAAGGGTCTGATCGCCTCCAGCACGCCGGCTTCCTTGTCCAACCACTCGGCTTGGCGGGCCGGGGTCACCACATCGGTCACCGTTTCCAGCACGCCACCTGACACTTCGCCGGCCTGCCATGCCGCCCACGTCAAGGGGCACACCCGGGGAGCGGTCACCCGCCGGGCCGACACCGCCGCCGCTCGCGGGTGCATGCGGCACCGGCCGGTGAACCACTGCCGCAAGGACAGCGCACCCTCGAGCTCCCACAAGCCGGCGGTGTCGAAGCGGGCGACCGAGTCGGCCACCTTGGCGGCCAAGCGATCCATCAACCGGTGCGCCTCCACCAGAGCGTCGCTGTCGATAGGGACTTCGAGGTCCTCGATCGCGTCGGCCAGCGTCCCGAACATGAGGTGAATCGTACATCTGTTCGTATCCTCGTCGCAAGCGAAAAGCCAACATTATCAAGGCTTTTCGGCGGCAAGGACGAGGGGCGGACCACGATCGGCGATACGCGGCCGGACCTCGGCACCGTCAGATCTCGACGGTGCCGCCGGCTCGCCAGTACCAGCCGTCACCGCGCTCGAGGAAACCGTCGTCGACCAGGTAGCGCCGCAGGGCGGCGTAGTCGTCGTGCCAGCGTTCCAGCAGCGCGTTGACCTCGCGCTCGGGGTACCGGCGGCCGATGTCGAAGCCCTGCACGATCAGGTCGAGCA
>JANMIX010000575.1:0-9151 GCA_031376015.1 Acidimicrobiia bacterium
ATGCCTACCTCAAAACGCTGCATCCCAAGCATCCGGTTGGCTGTCCATCTCTCTACCGTCGGCAGTGCGGCGCGCAAATAGAGGCGTCGCCGCCGGCGCTTGTCATCACGCCGAGGCCGGGTCGGTGCCGGTCAAGAGGCAGGCGGCGCGGTGGGCGAGGGTGCACAGGGTGAGGGTGGGGTTGTACCCGGCGGAAGTGACGAACACCGACGAGTCGGCGCACAACAGGTTCTCCACATCGTGGAACCGGCTGTGGCCATCGACCACCGAGGTGGCGGGGTCATCGCCCATCCGGCACGTCCCCATCACATGGCGCGACGCCGGCGCGATACCCAGCGGGCTACCGGCCACGGGGTCGTCGTCGCTGGCCGGCGGGCTGGTCACCGAGAAGGCGAATTCCGCCCCGGCATCGTCCATCAACTGCTCCATGATCGGTGCGTAGTGGGCCGAGGTCACCAGTTCGTGGCGGTGCGGTAGGTACGTGACCCGCCCCGCCGGCGCACCAGTCCAGTCGCGCGCCGTGGGATCCAGGTCGATGCGGTTGGTCAGCTGCGGGAGATCCTCGGCCTGCATGGTGAACACCCACATGCGATCGCGGGTCGCCGAGTCGGCCATCGCCATCGTGTGCATCGCCCCGCGCGGGTAGTTCGTAGCTTCCATGATGGGCGTGCCGCTGGCCCCGTGCTCGGTGGTCCCCCCGCGGATCCACGGCAGTCCGGCTTCGCGGGCGGCGGCCATGGCGGCGTCGTCGGGGACGATGAAGTCGTCGTGCAGATGGGTCACGGCCCGGCCCCGCTCGCCGTGCAGCGAGAACGGGAAGATGCCCACCGTCATCGTCTGGAAGTGATACGTGAGGTTGCGGCCGACCATGTCCGAGGAGTTCCCGACGTCGTTGCGCAGCAGCAGCCGGGGCGTCTCGAACGCACCGGCGGCCACCACCACGTAGCGGGCCCGGACATGACGGCGCTCGCCGGAGGGAATGTCGAGATACCGCACCCCGGTCGCCAACTTGGCGGCGGCGTCGAGGGTGACCTCCTCCACGTAGGCCTCGGGACGGATCTCGCAGTGTCCGCTGCGCAGGGCGCGCCGCAACGACGAGATGGGATCGCCCTTGGCGTGGATGGGGCAGGAGTAGAACCCGCAGAAGCCGCAGTTGTTGCACGCCGGCCGGTCGTCGTAGGGCACCGAGTTCACCCCGGTGGGGGCCCGGTAGGGGTGCAAGCCTCGGGCCTCGGCCGCCGCCGCGGTAAGGGTGGCGCCGAACATGTCGGCTCCGGGCGGCATCGGGAACGGACCGCTGCGCCAGGCGGCGAACGGGTTGCCCGCGGCATCGCCGGCCACGCCGATGAGACGTTCGACGGCGGCGTAGTGGGGTTCCAACTCGTCGTACTGCACGGGCCAGTCGGCCACCGTCGCACCCTCGATCGGGCCGAAGGCCGACAGGGTGTGGAAGTCGGTCAACTGGAAGCGGGGCAGCTTGCCGTCGGCATGATGGCCGCCTCCGCCCACGGTGGAGGGCAGGTTGTTGACCTCGCCGGCAAAGAGGCGATCGCCATCGGCGGCGCGGCGCCGGAACGTCCGGGGTTCGGTGAGCGGATCAGGGCCGAGGAAGTGGCGACGGGTGAACTTGATCTCGTCGTTGGAGAAGTCGCCCTTGGGCGCGAACGGCGGTTCGAGATCGAGGAGATGATTGCGCCCCTTCTCCAGCATGATCACGCTCCAACCGGCGGCGGTGACCACGTCGGCGAAGGTCGAGCCGCCGGGTCCGGTGCCGACGATGACCACGTCGCAGTCGAAGTCGCCCGCCATCACCGCACCTCCGTCTTCTCGCGGCCGGAGACCTCGAGGTCGGTGTAGCCGCGGGGCTGGACATCGCCCGCCCAGGAGATGGCCTGCCAGCCCACCCGATCGCGGTTGCCGCCGTAGACGGGGTCGCCGTACATGCCCTCGCAGGCGTGTTCGTAGAGCAGGCGGGTGAACTCCTCCGGAGCGGCCGAAAGACGGCGGTCCTGTTCGTCGGGATCGACCGTCACGAAATCGGCGCCCAGGGCGGTCAGTCCGGCGGCGTAGATCTGATGCCAGCCCGTGACGGGCCCGTTGAACTCGCGTTCCGGGCGACGCTGGCTGCCCTCCAGCCGGGTACGCCACGCCAATTCCTGCACGGAGTTAGGGGCGATCCAGTTCTCGAAGCCCGCTTCCCCACCATGGCGGCCCGAGAACGGTCCACCGGCGAACAACCGGGGCGGGTCGAAGGTGAAGGCGCCGAGCAATCCGTCGACATAGTCGGCCACGCCGGCCTCGGCCGCGCCCGGCACGAACCGTTCGAGCGCAGCCCGCACTGCGGCAAGGTCAGCCTCGCTGAAATGAACAGGCATCAGGATCCTTCCGGTGGGAGTCGAACATCAACGGGCTACGGGGCGGAGGCGGTAGGTGGCGGTGGGTTCGAGGTGGCAGACCCACCCCGGTGCGACCGCAACCACGGTGAACGGTTCCTCGATCAGCGCGGGCCCGTGCACCTCGACGCCCGCGGGCAGTGACGGACCGTCATGGATTGCGGTGGGCACCGGACCGTCGCCCCAGTGCACCTCGCGCACCGACGGCGCCGTGCCCGCGCCGCCCGACACACCCGACGAGGCCGTGCCCGCACCGCCCGACACACCCGACGGCGGCATGCCCGCGCCGCCCGACACTGACGGAGCGGAGGCTTCGGCCAGGGCCGGGAGTGGACGACCTTCGCCGCGCACGACCAGGCGCACGCCTCGCACCTGTGGCTGCTGGTTGCGGAAGGAGAACCCACGATCGGCCTCATGGGCGAGGTGGAAGCGTTCGGCCAGCGCCAGCAGGTCGGCGTCAGTCAGCGCCAGTCCTTCGGGGCACGGCACCGAGAGGTCCGCGTTCTGGCCCGAGTAGGCCATCTGCACGAAGCGTTGCGCGTACACGGCGTGCGGGGCCACGGCCGACAGTGCCATCTCCTTGGCCGCCTCGTCATCGAGATCCGCCATGAGGGCACGCAACCGGCCGGCATCCACCGCACTGAGGGGACACACATAGCTGCGCAGGCGGTCGACCAGGTGGTCCGCCACCAGGACCCCCAATGCCGAGAAGGCGGGCGCCGAGCGGGGCACGAGCACGTCGGTGCAGCCCAACTCGACGGCGATGGCGCAGGCGTGCAGCGGGCCGTTGCCCCCGTAGGCGATGAGTGCCAATTCCCGGGAGTCGACCCCGGAGGAGGCCAACACCCGTCGGGTGGCGTCGGCCATGTGGGCGTTCACGATCCGCTCGATCCCCCACGCCGCTTCCTCCACGGTGGTCCCCATCGGCCCGGCCACGTCGCGTTCGATGGCGGCCCGGGCGGCCTCGACGTCGAGTTGCATGCGGCCTGCGGCGAACCGGTCGACGGGCAGGTAGCCGAGCACCGCATCGGCATCGGTGACGGTGGGCTGTGTGCCACCGCGGCCGTAACAGGCCGGGCCCGGTTGCGAACCGGCCGACTCGGGGCCGACCAACAGCGAGCCCTGGCGCACCCTCGCCACCGAACCGCCCCCGGCGCCGACCGACTGCACGTCCACCATGGGCACGCCGATGTAGTAGCGGTAGCGCCAGTTGCGATCGGTGCGCACCTCGGGCCGGCCGTCTCGCACCAGGCAGATGTCGAAGCTGGTGCCGCCCATGTCGACGGCCACGAAGTCGTGCACCCCGTTCACGGCGGCGACGGCGGCGGCGCCGGTGACACCTCCGGTGGGCCCCGACCCCAGCAGCGTCACGGCCCGGCGCGCCACGACCTCGGGCGGCATCACACCACCTGTTGCCTGCATGATCAGCAGCGGGCCGGCGAAACCCCGAGCCCGCAACCCGGCCATCAGGTTGGCGGTGTAGCGCTCGATGCGGGGCGCCACGTAGGCGTTCACCAACGTCGTGGAGGTCCGTTCGAACTCGGGGCCGGCTGCCATGACCTCGTGCGACAGCGACACGTGACCCACATCGGGGAACTCCTCGGCGATCAGTTCACGGGTGCGCAGTTCGTGGGCCGGGTTCACGAACGAGAACAGGTACAGCACGGCGATCGACGTGCATCCGAGTTGCCGCAGCCGGCGCACGCCGGCCCGCACCGCCTCCTCGTCGAGCGCTTCGAGCACTTCCCCGTCGAACGCGCACCGCTCCGGGATGGCGATGCGGGCCCGGCGCCGGGCGATGGCGAAAGGCGGCGGGTAGGACGGGTCCCAGATGGCTTCCTTGTGCACCCGGCGCATCTCGATCTCGTCGCGGTGCCCACGGGTGACCAGCAACCCGGTGGGGGCACCGTTCTGTTCGATCATCGTGTTGTCGGCGGTCGTGGTGCCGTGGACCACCACCTCCAGATCGGCGCAGAAGTCCTCGACGCTCCGCCCCACCCGGGCCGCCACCAGGGCGATGCCATCGAGCACGCCGATGGACTGATCGGCCAGCGTCGTCGGGCTCTTCTCCAGGACGACCTCACCATCGGGGGTGACACACAGCAGGTCGGTGAAGGTCCCCCCGACGTCACAACCCAGCCGGTAGCCCATCGATCAGGCCGCGCCGTCGGCGCGCAGCCGGGCCCGTTCGGCGGCGGTGGCCGGTTCGTCGACGGCAAGGGTCAACTCTTCCAGCGACCCGGTGAGGACCACGCCGTAGTCGGCCCGCGCGCCGGCCACCGACACGTACTCGTCGAGCACGTCGTCGAGCACCGCAGCCGGGTCGCGATCGAGGGGGTCACCCCATCCCCCACCGCCGCCGTAGTCGTAACAGAGGCGGTCACCGGCGGCCATCGAAACCCAGTCGGCGGTGTGGGCCACGACATAGGGATCGGCGCTGCCGTAGCGGATCGTGAGTTGGTTGGGTGCGCCCGCCCGGCCACCACACATGCCCGGCATGGGGTACTTCATGCCCACGACGTAGGTGTACACACGGGCGTCGACGCGCACTTCCTTCACGTAGTGGCTCCCGCACAACCCTCGCCACTGCCCCGGGCCGCCCGAGTCGGTGCGGTAGTCGCGTTCCCATTGGATGTGCGGGTACAGGCTCTCGTTGATCTCGGCCGTGGCCTTCCACAGGTTGCCGAAGGCGGCGTTCTGCGCGCCCCAGGCATCCATGCCCTTGGCCGCGCTGCACCAGCCGGCGTACACCTCCGCCGAGTGATCGGTGAACGTGGCACCCGTGCGGGGATCGATGCCGCTGATGACGGTGGGGATGCCGGTCTTGTAGGTCTGGGGCACTGCCTTGTCCGGGAGCACGTGCTGCAGGGCGAGGGCGATGACCTCCCCCACATCCGCACCGGGATGGTGGGTGCCGGCCGACACCGGTTTGCCCGGGTGCGGGTTGAGCACGCACCCCTGGGGCACGACCAATTCGATGGCGTCGAAGAAGCCCTCGTTCTTGGGGATCTCCGGGTCCATCATCGCCGCCAGTTGGGCGATGGTGTAGCCCCGCGTGTTGCCATAGGTCGACCACGCCTGGAGTTCCTGACGGGTGTCCGATCCGGTGAAGTCGATCTTGAGCCGATCGCCGGCGATTCCCACCGCCACGTGCAGGTGCACGTCGGGATTCCCCAGCGGGTCGTGGTCCACGTAGCAGTCGGCCTCGTAGCGGCCGTCCGGCCAGGCCGCCACCTCCTCTCGGAAGCGCTTGGCGGCGTAGTCGATCATGTGATCGACCGACGCCTCCACGGTGGCGGCACCGTGCCGCTCCAGCAGATCACCGAGCCGGCGTACCGCCAACTGGGCGGCGCCGATCTGGGCGCGCAGGTCGCCGATGTGATCGGGGATGCGGTTGTTGGCGGCCAGCGCGTAGAGCACGTCTCGTCGCTCCTCGCCCCGGTCGATCACCTTGAGCACCGGCCAGCGGGCCCCTTCGCCCCACAGGTCCGCGGCGGTCACGTTGTAGCCGCCGGGTACGGCTCCGCCGGTGTCGCCGTGATGGCACTGGATCGACGCGATCAGCACCATCCGCCCCTCGTGATGCACCGGCGCGAACACGTTGTAATCGGGAAGGTGCCCGCCCCCGTGGTAGGGGTCGTTGGCCACGAACACGTCACCGGGGCGGAACTCCTCGGTACCCAGGAACTCGAGCGCGAAGCGCACCGGCAGGGTCGAGGTGAGCATGAACTGGGGGATGCCCACCGACAGGGCCGCCAGCCGCCCACCGGCATCGAGCACGGTGGCGTTGCGCTCGTTGGACTGGTTCAGGATCGGTGTCGTGGCCGTACGCGACACGTAGGCGGCCATCTCGTAGCAGACCGTCTCCATCGCCGAGCGAACCACCTCGGCCGTCACACCGTCGATGCCGCGCCCCGACCGCAGCGGGTCACGGGGACCGGCGAGGCGCACGAGGTCAACGTTCACAGGGCGCCGAGGCTACCCCTCCTCGGTTTGGCCCATAGGCGACCTGACACACCTGTCAGAACTCCGTTACCCTCTCGTGGTTCGCAGCCTGGGGCCTGAGACCGTTTCGAAGGGTTTCTGCAGGGCGACAACGAATCCAGAACGAGATGCGGCAGTATTCCCAACCGTGGGGGAACCAGTGAACCGAACAGCAGGCCGTAGGGCACGAATCGCAGTGGCGCTCGTGGCTGTTGCCGCCATGGCCGGCTGCGGCACGATGCTCCCCGATTCGGAGTTCGCCGCGACCACCGGCAACGGCACCCAGGCCGCCGCCGGCAACGGCGGCACCACGGGCGACAACGGCGGTTTCCAGGCGGGCACCGGCGGCACGGCCGGCTCCACCATCCCGGGTTCGGGCGGCAGCACCGGCTCGACCATCCCCGGCCAGAGCGGCGGCCAGACCGGTGGGCCCACCGCCACCACCCAGCCCGGCCAGGCCGGCCCCGTCAGCGGCCCGAACCAGGCCAGCGACACTGGCGTCACCGCCACCGCCTTGAAGGTCGGCAACATCACGGCCGTCAACGGCGCTCTCGGCCCCGAGACGTTCACCCCGCTGATGCGGGGCGCAAAGCTCTACTTCCAGTACAAGAACGCCCAGGGCGGCATCAACGGCCGCAAGGTCGACTTCCAGTCGTGCGACGATGCCGAGAGCCCGAACCAGAACAAGCAGTGCGCGCAACAACTCATCGAGGGCGCCGGCGTCTTCGCCCTTGTGAGCAGCGGCACCGACACCTACGCGGCGGCCAGCTACATCAACTCCAAGGGTGTGCCCGACATCGGCTACCCCATCGGCAACGCCTACTACAAGTACCCCAGCCTGTTCTCCACCCTGGGTTCGGAGGGCATTCCCCGTGACGGCAAGAGCGTGGGCGTCAACGGCAAGCTCTATGCCCAGACCGCCGTGTACCGCCACTTCAAGCAGAAGGTGGGCGTGACCCGAGCCGGGGTCCTCTACTACTCCATCGCCATCTCGGCCACCGCCGGTCACTTCATCGAGGACGGCCTCAAGAAGGAAGGCATCGCGGTGGCCTACCGGCCCAACGGCGGCTCGGGCGTGCTGCCCACCCAGCAGAGCTACGACAGCGACGTGATCGCCATGCGTCAGGCCAACGTGGACGGCATCTGGAACGCCATCGACGTAGCCGGGTTCCAGAAGCTGTGCCTGAGCATGGACCGCAACAGCTTCACGGTGAAGGCCAACGTCTCCACCGTGCAGGGCTGGGCCGCCAAGGTCGGGCGCGACTTCTCCTCGCCGTGCAAGAAGACGATCTACGCC
Organism: Acidimicrobiia bacterium; assembly: GCA_031376015.1. Classification (GTDB taxonomy): domain Bacteria; phylum Actinomycetota; class Acidimicrobiia; order Acidimicrobiales; family JACDCH01; genus JANMIX01. The sequence goes on from JANMIX010000575.1 coordinate 7,675, forward strand.
AACTCCGAGAGCGCGCCCTACAGCGTGACCGGCAATCCGGCCGTCGCCACGGTGCTCAACGCCAAGAAGCAGTACGACCCGGGCAGCCTCATGCACCAGTGGATCATCGAAGGATGGGGCGCCGCCAAGACCTTCGACGACGCCACCTCCAGCATGGGCGCAGCACCCACCCGCAAGGGCTTCATCGCCTGGATGAACGCTGCCCGCAACTACACGGCCGGTGGCATCTTCCACTCGATCGACTGGCGACCCAGCCAGGACTTCACCAAGCCGGCACCGGACTGCTTCAGCCTGGCCCGGTGGGATGAAACCGCCAAGACCTTCTCCAACGCCCTGGGTTCTGCCAACTTCTCCTGCTTCACCACCGACTTCTACGCCTACGTCCCCGGCGACGACGGCTCCTGAGCCTCGTCGGGCCGTATCCTCGCCGCTCGTGAGCATCGAGGGCGCGCCCGTCGAAGCACGCAATCTCACCCGCCGGTTCGGCTCGTCCGTCGCGGTCGATGAGGTGAGCTTCGTGCTGGAGCCGGGGATGGTGGTGGGCCTTCTGGGCCCCAACGGCGCAGGCAAGACCACGACCATGCGGTTGCTCACCGGCTACCTGCGCCCCGACTCGGGATCGGTGCTCCTCGACGGGGTCGACCTGGCCACTGATGCCGTGGCCCGCAAGCAGTTGCTGGGTTACGTGCCCGAATCGGCGGCGCTGTATCCCGAACTCACCGTCGTGGGGACGTTGCGGTACTGGGCCAAGCTGCGCCGGGTACCCAGGGCGCGACGCGCCGAGGCCATCGACCGCGCGATCGACGCCGTGAACCTGGGCTCGGTGGGCCGGACACGCGTCGGCACCCTGTCGCAGGGCTTCCGCCAGCGGGTGGCGATCGCCCAGGCGCTCGTGCACGACCCCCGCGTAGTGGTGCTCGACGAGCCCACCAACGGCCTCGACCCTCGACAGGTGGCCGAGACCCGCGAGCTCATCGCCACCCTCGGGCGGACCCGCACCGTGCTGCTGTCGAGCCACCTCCTCAGCGAGGTGCAGGCCATGTGCCGGCGGGTCGTCGTGCTGGACCAGGGCAAGGTCGTGGCTGACGCCGAGGTCGCCGGGTTGATGATGCCCACGGGTCAGGGGCGCCTCGAGGTGCGTGTTGGTGGCAACCCCGACGCGGCGGCCAGGGTGGTGCGTGCCGTGTCCGGAATCACCTCGGTCCGGGTGCAGGGCCCGGTGCTGATCGTCGACGGCACCGGTGCCGATCTGGGTCAGCGGGTGTCACGCGCCATCGTGGGCGCGGGCATCGGGCTGGAGGAGTTGCGTGACGTGGCCGCGTCCACGCTGGAGGATGCCTACCTGCGGCTCGTGCAGGGATGAGAGCCGCCCTCTCGGTGGCGGGCCGTGACATCCGGGCCGCCTTCTCCTCGCCCTTCGGGTACGGCCTCGTCGCCGGCTTCCTGGCGGTGGCCGGCCTGTTGCTGGTGCTGGCGC
>JANMIX010000592.1:0-2591 GCA_031376015.1 Acidimicrobiia bacterium
CCGGTGGGAGCGAGCGAGCGCCCATAGGTGACCTGCGAGGCGGCCATGGGATCTTCACCGTCGGCCAGTGCCGAGGTCAGGCTGGACTCGAAGTCCACCGTGCCGGCCAGGAACTGGGGCGTCTCGAGGTTCGCGACGTTGTCGGCGATGACCCGTTGGCGGGCGGAAAGGCCTTGGAGGGCGGCGTGGAGCGTCGCCATAGTCACGTCTTGCACAACCGACTCCCGATGAGGAAAGAGGTCCTTAGGGGGCCGCCGGTCCGTGGCAGCAGTGATGCTCCGTGCAACAGCGGTGATCGTCCATTTCGACGGAGACCTGAGGACTTCGCGTACTCATGCGGTCACGCTTCGCGCGGTTGCACGGCCAAAACACGCCCAAACGAGAAGAACCCCCGCACCGCAACACGCCGGCCGTGAGGACAGCGGAGCCAGGCCGGGGTCCAGGTCGGCTCAGACTGCGGTGTCGATGAAGCGAGACGGCGCGCCGGTGGCTTTGGGCGCGGAGAGCTCATCGAGCGAACCCTGCAGGCGCTGATGGGTCACATCGAGCGCCAGTTCGGCAGCGTGGAGCCGTTCGAGCACCTGGCCGGCCCGGAGCAACAACTCCTTGGGCACCATGCCCAGGTCCGGTCCGACCTCGACGCCCGTGGCACCGGCCAGCAGGAGCGCCTGGAGGGCGACGGGGTCGGCGGCGGCCTTCTCGAACATCTCGGCCTCGCACTCGAGACGATCCAGGATGCGGGCCCAGTCGTCGCTCACTTCGTCACCTCGGCGGCAGCCTGGCGCCAGGCATCGGCCAGCGGCTCGACGAGCTCGTGGCACTTGGCCACCAGATCGGGGTCGCGGCCGGTCATGGCCTTCATGAGTTCGGTGACGATGTAGCCGTACAGCGAGGCGAGTGCTGGCCCACCCACCCACAGCTCGACCTTCAGCGACGCCCGCAGTTCGAGGACGATCTCCTGCGCATGGCAGAGGGCGGCGTTGGCCCGGGCCGGATCGGATTCCCGTAGCGCGATCTCGCCGTTGGTGAGGTCGTTGAGCAGGCGGTCGTAGAGCATGACCAGCAGGCGGGCCGGTGAGGCGGTGGACACGCTGTCGCCGACGTAGCGGTCCTTGAGGATTTGTGCGGAGGGTGCCATGTTGATCTCCTCAGCCCAACTTCGAGATCTGGCCGGCGAGCCAGGAGCTCTGGTTCCGTAGGGAGCTCAATGCCGTCTCGAGGGCGGAGAACTGGGCCTTGAGCCGTGCCTGGCGCTGCGAGAGGCGCACATCCCAGTTGCTGATCGAGGCGTCCAGCGACTTCATGAAGTCGGTCTTGTTCTGGATGGCGTTGGTGATGCTGCCGGTGGCGGGATCGGTGGCCGACTTGGCCAGCACCCGCAGTCGCTCGGCCAGGCCGTCATCGGCGGTGTCGGTGATGTCGTTGCGCTCGAACAGCTTCTGGACCCCGCTGGGGTCGGTGGCGTACTTGTCCAGGAACTTGGCCCGATCGAAGGTCACCGTGCCGTCGCGGTCGACGCCGATGCCCACGGTGCCGGCAGTCACGCCGCTGGTGCCGACCGTATTGATCAGCGCGTTCGTCATCCAGCCGGTGAGGTTCGATGCGGTCGAATCGCCCAGCAGTGCGCCGGCCTTCTTGCTGGCGGCGTCGTATTTCGAGTTGGTGCGCACATAGGTGCGGGCATCATTGATCGCGTCGACGAGCTTCTGCACCTTGTCGGCCAGGGCGTTGGGGTCCTGGGTGACGTTGATGGTGGCGTCGCCCACGGTCTTGAGCGTGATGGTGGTGCCGGCCAGCAGCGAGGAGAACGAATTGGTGGCGGAGGTGGCGTCGTAGTGGACGCCGAGGGGGTCGCCCACTGTGAGTGACGCGTCGGCGGCCTGGGCGAGCACGCTGAAGGTGCCCACCGAATCGAGTCCGCTGACGGTGAAGGAGGAGGCGGCGCCGGTGCTCTTGGCGCTGAGCTGCAGCGCGTACTGGTTGTTGCCCAGGTTGGCGACGGTCGCGACCACGCCGGCCCCGCTGCCGTTGATGGCGGCGGCCACGGCATTGATGGAACCGTCGCCGACATCGGTGATGTTGGTCGTGGTGGCGCCCATCGTGATGCTGACCGGGCCACTGACGGTCCCTGCGGTAGAAGGACTGGTGCTCGTGGTGGTGACCAGGGCATGGGCCTTGGCCAGCGAGTTCACATGAAAGCTCAACGAGCCGGGCTGTGAACTGGCCGAGGTGGTGGCGCTCGCCACGGTGTCGGCGGTGCTCGAGGCGGCGGCGGCCAGCCAGCCAGAGGACGTGTTCAGGTTGCCCGCCGCAGTGGCGATGGCGTCGTAGCGCGTGTTCAGCGACCGGTAGATGTCCAGGACGCTCTGCAGCGCGGTCTTCTTCTGTTGCAACAGCACCTGTGGCTGTCGCTCCGCCTGCATCAATGAGTTGATCAGGCCGGTGGTGTCAAGGCCCGAAATGAGGCCGTCAACGCTTGTGCTCATCAGAACCTCCCTTCACCGAGATCGTCCTCTCACGTGGTCACTTGAGAGGGGGGAGGGGTGGTGGGCGGGGGCTGGGCGCCCACCACCCCCCAAACAAAACCCCCC
>JANMIX010000636.1:0-2031 GCA_031376015.1 Acidimicrobiia bacterium
CCACGCCGAGGCCGGCGCCCACCAGCAGGCGCAGGGCCGGCTCCCGCAGACGGGTGAGGGCCACCGCGGTGGCAGGCCCCACGGCCAGCGCGAACACGGCCAGGTTGCCCACCAGGAAGTAGGAGTAGGGCCGCACCGTGGCCAGGTTGAGGGCGTACTGCTCCCTGGTGGCGCGCAGCCCCGCGATCCACGAGAAGCCCCACAGCGCCGGCACCACCAGCACCGCCACCGATGCCGCGCCCGCCACCAGGAAGGGCCGCAACCGCCGTCGATGCCAACTCACGACCACCATCGGCACCACCAGGAGCGTCACGCCGTAGGTGCACAGCAACGCCAGGCCGAACAGCACTCCGCCGAGTACGGCGGTGCGGTCGCCGTCGCGCGCGCGCCGGGCGGTGGCGGCCACAACCGCCGCCCCGCCCCCGCGGGCGAGCCCCCCGCAGAACACAACGGCGTTGGCATGCCACACCGCGGCCGGAGCCAGCACCAGGAACGGGGCGGCCCGCCGGGCCGCCCCCATGCCCGCCAGCGAACGCAGGATGACCAGCACCGCCACCGCCGCGCCAGCGGCACCGCCGAACGCGAGCACGGCGTCGAACTCCTTGCCCGCGATCCCGGCCCGGTCCGCCACCCACTCCAGCACCACCATCCCGGGCGGGTGGGCCTGCAGGTGGGTCGGGGCGCTCGGCTGGGCATCCACGTAGCCGGCCAGGAAGCCGCCGAGGCCGTGCTGGTCGACGCGGTCGACGTGCTGGCCGTAGTCGTCGTGAATCGAATGCCAGCCGGCGTTGCCGTCGATGGCGGTGAGGGCGCCGCTCCAGAGGACCGCGCCCAGCACGGTGGCCAGGACGAGACCGCGCCAGGCGGCCTTGGCACACCAGCGGGGCAACACCAGCCACAACACGACACCGGCGGCCAGCGCGGCCCACGCCCGCGACGTGAGCAATGGATCCCAACGCCCGTAGAGGGGGATGGCGCCGAGGTACAGGTTGGCGGTGGCGCGGTGCAACACCGCGAGGCCCCACAGCCGAGCCACCACCAGCAGCGCCAACCAGGCCAGCAATGCCACCCGAGTGCGCCCCGTGCCGCCGTTCTGGTCGCCGCCTCCGGCCCCAGCGCGCCGGGTCGCCGTCGCGGTGGTCATGCGGGATTCATGCGGGCAGGCGGACGGTGAAGCTACAGCCGTCGTCGAGGTTGACCACCTCGATGGAACCGCGGTGGGCCTCGACCAGCCCCTTGGCGATGGCCAGACCGAGGCCGCCACCACGTTCGTCCCGGTTGCGGGCCGTGTCGCCCCGGAAGGCCACGTCGAAGACCCGGTCGAGATCGTCGACGGGGATACCGCCGCACTGGTCGCAGACCGAGAGCACGGCCCCGTTGGGGTCGACGTGCGAGCTCACCCGCACGGACCCACCGGGAGGCGTGTGGCGGATGGCGTTGTCGAGCAGGTTGCGCAACACCCTGGTCAGCTCGGTGGGGGCGACGTCCACCTCGGGCAGGTCGCCCACCTCGTCGAGCAGGCGGACGCCCTTCACCTGTGCCAGCACCGCGGCCGACTCCACCGCATCGGCGACGACCTCTGCGAGGGGTACCGGCCGCCGGTCGAGGCGCAGCGAACCCGAGTGGATCCGCGACAACTCGAACAGGTCGTCGACCAGGGCCGAGAGCCGTTCGGCGTCGCGGCGGATCTGGGAGTGGTAGCGGGCCACGGTCTCGGCATCGTCGACCACGCCGTCGTCGAGCGCCTCGGTCATGGCCCGGACGGTGGCCAGCGGGCTGCGCAGGTCATGGCTCACCCAGGCGATCAGCTCGCGCCGCGAGGTCTCCAACGCCTGCTCCCGCCGGCGCGACTCGTCCAGCCGGGACGACACGTCGGCCACCTGCTCGGCCAGCTTGCGTAGTTCGGCGGTGGGCGCACGGCCGCTGGGTATGAGCGGCGCGCCCCCCACGGCCACGGCGGGGGTGAGGTAGCCCACCACCCGGGGGCCGAGGTGGGCGGCCGAACCCCGATCCAAGGGGGCCCCGCTGGCC
>JANMIX010000683.1:0-6298 GCA_031376015.1 Acidimicrobiia bacterium
CATCGAGACCGAGCACGTCGAGCAGGGTCGGGAGCAGGTCGATGGCATGCGCGAACTGCGAGCGAACCTCGCCGCGGGCCTCGATCCCGTTGGGCCAGTGCACGATGAGCGGGGTTCGTACGCCACCGAGCCAAGAGTACCGCTTCCACCGCCGGAACGGCGTGTTGCCGGCCCACGCCCAACCCCACGGGTAGTGCGGGTACGAGCGCGGCCCACCGAGGTCGTCGATGTGGGCCAGCGTGTCGTCGAGGTCGTCGAGCATGTCGTGGGTGAAGCGATGCTCGTTGAGCGAGCCCCGGGGGCCACCCTCGGCCGAGGTGCCGTTGTCGGAGATGAGTAACACGATGGTGTCGTCCAACACCTCGAGGCGCTCCAGGAAGTCGAGCAGGCGGCCGATCTGCGCGTCGGTGTGGGTGAGGAACCCGGCGAAGACCTCCATCATGCGGGCGAACAGGTGGCGCTCGTCGGCGCTCAAGGTGTCCCAGTCGGGCACCCACGCCGGCCGTTCGGTGAGCACGGTGCCGTCGGGCACGATGCCGGCCGCGACCTGCCGGGCGAAGACCTGCTCGCGCCACGCGCTCCAACCCTCGTCGAATCGGCCCCGGTAGGCCTCGATCCACTCAGGGGCCACGTGGTGCGGGGCGTGCATGGCACCGGTGGCGAAGTAGAGGAAGAACGGCTTGGTCGGGGCGGCGTGCTGCTGGTCGAGGATGAGCTTGCAGGCCTGATCCACCAGATCCTCGGTCAGGTGATACCCGTCCTCCACGGTGCCCGGGGTCTCGATGAACCCGTTGTCGGCCACCAACTCGGGGGCCCAGTGGTTGGCGTCGCCGGCCAGGAACCCGTAGTAGCGCTCGAACCCGAGGCCCAGGGGCCACAGGTCGAAGGGGCCGGCCGCGCTCTGCTCCCAGCGGGGGGCGAGGTGCCACTTGCCCACGGCGTAGGTGCTGTAGCCGTTGTCTCGCAGCAGGCGGGGCAGGGCGGCCGCCGAGCGCGGGATGCGCCCGTTGTAGCCAGGGAAGCCGATGGGCACATCGGTGAGGAATCCCATCCCCACCTTGTGGTGGTTGCGCCCAGTCAGGAGGCAGGCCCGGGTGGGTGAGCACAGGGCCGTCACGTGAAAGCGGTTGTAGCGCAGCCCACCCGCGGCCAGGCGATCGATGTTGGGGGTGGCGATGTCGGACCCGAAGCAGCCCAACTGGGCGAAGCCGGTGTCGTCGAGGACGATCACCACCACGTTGGGGGCACCGTCGGGGGGCTTGGGCAACGGGGTGAAGGCCGGAATCGAGTCGGCAATGGTCCGACCGAGGTGGGCTCGAGGCTGCATCAGTTCTCCTGGCGACGGCGACCGGGGGACGCTACCGAAGCCTCGGCCACAGCGCCCTGTGTGGGCCCCACAAACGCCTGAGACCAGAAAACTCGTCCGTTTCTCCGTGATCCGGGAGGAAACTGTGCGATCTGTGCCGAACTATCCAGAACTACCTACGATCTGCGCGGTTTCGCGTCAGGAGAGTTCCCATAATGTCGAGTCTTTCGCGCCGCCTTGCGGCCCTTCTGGTCGCACTACTGGCTTCCTCCGCAGCCGTAGCAGTCCCCGCACTGAGCAGCCCCATCGCCGGTGCGCCCACGGTGGGCGGCCGGCTTGTGCCGGCGAAGGCGCCCGTTACCAACCCGACCGCCGCCATCGGCACCTGGGGCGACTTCGTGCGTCCGTCCGACTCGGTGTTGCGGGTGACCCAGCCCAACGGCACCGTGCTCCGTGCCCGTCTCAGCGATGCCGAGATCGGCGGACATCTCGAGCTGGACGGCTACACGATCGTGAAGGGCGCCGACGGTTGGTGGCGTTACGCATCCGGAGTCGACAAGACCGGCACCGCGGTGGCCTCACCGGCCCGGGCCGGTGTCGACGCCCGCCCCGCCGGACTGCAGACCGGTGCGGGCCGGCGTACCAGCGTGTGGGACGACGGCAAGGGCGGTGACGCCCGCTCGCAGATGTTCCGCCAGTTGCAACTGGCCTCGGCGCAGGCGCAGGCCCAAGCGGCCGCGGCCGGCGGGCCTCGAGTCTTCCGGTTCCCGGTGCTCATGCTGGCCACCTGGTTCGACAAGGCCAACGGCCAGACCAGCCCGCAGTTCCAGCCCGGCACCGATACCGCCGCCTACGTGAAGAACATCCTCGACGGCTTCGGCGGGAACTCGACCGGAAGCCTCACCGAGTTCTACTTCGAGTCGTCCTTCGGCCAGTTCCTGGTCCAGGTCGACGTCTTCGGACCGTTCGTGTCGAACCGCTCACGGCAGGACCCCTGCTACTACGGCGGCATCGACCAGCCCGACTCCTACACCGACGACCTCGACCCCACCGACAGCGTGCTCGGGGTCGGGGGTGTCGGCGCCGTCGGCATGGCCACCGAGGCGGTGCCCCAGGCCGACGCCGCCGTCAACTTCAAGAACTACGACAACGACGGCGACGGCTACGTCGACTTCATGGGCATCGTGCACTCCGGCGGCGACATGGCCGTGACCGGCGACCCCTGCAACACCTGGTCGCACGCCCTGCCAGTGTCCGCCTTCGGCGACATCGCCGCCAGCGTCGCCGGCCTGCCCGAGGGAACCCTGCGGGCCGGCCTGCCCACCAGTGACGGCGTTCTGATCGACCGGGTGTTCACCATGCCGGAGTTCGACCAGCGGGGCGGCCGCCTGCAGATCGGCGTCGCCTCCCACGAGATGGCGCACGCCCTCGGTGAGCCCGACTACTACGCCGTGCCCTACAACTCGAGCGGGACCGGCGACTACGACATCATGGCGGGCGGCTCCTACCTGGGAAACCCCGACGGGTCGAACCCGATGATCTTCAATCCCGCCTCGCGGGTGTTCCAGGGTTGGCTGCAGCCCACGATCGTGCACGGCGACGTGACCGGGCTGGAACTGGGTGCCCGCAACGTGGCGCCCTTCGCGGGCTACACCGTGAATCAGTCCGACCCCAACCTGGTGTTGGTGCCCACGAAGTGGATCAACGTCGGCCAGACCGATGAGCTGGGCCACACGTGGACGCAGAACGATGTGTACGGCCTGCCCTTCGATGCCGGACACGGCTTCGTGCTCGAAGGCTTCTACGTCGAGTACATCGACCGGGTCGCCACCGGCCCGAAGCTGGACCCGCGCCAGACGCGTGCGCCGTACTTCGACCGCGGGGCCTACTCCAGTGGCCTCATCACCTGGCACTTCGACTACTGGGCCCGCTCCAACGTGTACTTCGGGGCCAACGACGCCCAGAACGTGCCCGATCGTCTGCAGATGGACGTGATGGAGTTCGACCGCAACGACACCACCCAGGAGCTCCAGCTCAATCTTCACCGGGGCGAGGAGTCGGACCTGATCACCAGCGCCGCGACGGGCCTCACCTCCGGTACCTACACGGTGCCTCCCGGCTACCCGCCCTTGACCGGCACCCCTCAGCACGGAATCGCCTGGTCCGGCACCGTCGTCCCCACAACGAGTGACTCGTTCGATTTCACCGTCGACGCCAACCCGGCCAACCAGACAATGACCGTGACCGCGGGCGGGAACGGCGACTGCATGCTGCAGCTGTATTACGAGGGCACGCCCTACGGGAAGAACATCGATAGTGGTGGCGCCGGCGATCGGGAAACCGCCGTCGTGGACAAGCCGGCGCCCGGGAACTGGACCGCCGAGGTCGGCGACTTCACCGGCTGTATCGACTACACGGGCACCGTCGCCTTCGCCGGTCCGGGATTCACCACCAAGGGCGCCGCCGCCACGTACTCCAACTGGACCGCCAAGCCCACCGGCTGGGCCTTCACCAACATCGGGGTCGGACCGGCCGACGGCCTGGACAATGCCGTCGAGCGTTCTCGGGCGGTGCGTCTGGACGTGGTGAACCTTTCCGGGAAGGTGGATGTGTCACCTGGCTTCGCGCAGGCTGCGCCCAACGCCGCGGGTGGCACCGGCAGCATCGTCAAGGGGGCGGCCAACAACATGGTCGTGCCCGTGTTCTCCAACGGCGGCGTCGCCCCCGGCCCGACGACCGTCACCGTGCGTCAGGACGGGCCCAAGGGCCCGGTGATCGCCACCGGGCCCATCTCGCTCGGCGCCTACGAGCGCAAGGACTTCGCGTTCTCGTGGACGGCGCCGCTCGAGGGCGCCCGCGTCCTCTACGTGCGCACCGATCTGGCGCCTGGCACCGAAGCCCTCACCGGCAACAATCAGCAGGCGACCACGTTGTTCGTGGGCCCGTCGGCCCCGGAGGTGCTGGTGGTCGATGACGAAGGCCTGTTGCCGAACGAGCGGGTGTACGCCGGCGCGCTGAGCGCACTCGGTGTCCCCTACGCCGTTGCCGGCCGCCACGTCGACGCCGCCACGATGGCCCAGTACGCGGCGGTGATCTGGGAGTCGGCCATCGACCGGATGGATGGGCAACTCGACGCCAACGACCGAGCCGCGATCGCCGCGTACCTCGATGGCGGCGGCAAGTTGCTGTTCACCTCACCGCGAGGTGCGGGCGCTGTCGAGGCAGCGGGAGACAGCGCGTTCCTGCAGAAGTACTTCGGTGCCACGACACTCCACACCGACACCTACGGCGGGGGCGTCGACGCCATCGGCACCGGTGACCTGCTCGGGACCGCTTCGGTGAACCTGCAGCCGTACCCGGTGCGGCCGTTCCTCGACACTCTGGCGCTGGCCACGTCGAGCGCGGGCACCCCGGTGGGGCTCAACGCCATCTCCGGTACCGGCAAGGCCGGACGCGACGGCGAACTCCTGGGAGTCCGCCTCGATGCCGACGCCGCCCACCACAGCTTCCAGAGCGCTCTGCTGTCGTACAACCTGTCCCAGCTCACGGACCTGGATCAGGCGGTGAGCACCCTCGGGGCGCTGCTGAAGCACTTCGGGGTGGCCACACCCGGCAACACCTCGCCGGCCACCGGCGGTCTGCGGTTCATGAACTCGCCGGTTCGCCAGCGGGTGAGCGGGCAGGCCATCGCGGTCCGATCGTTCGTGTTCGGCAACGGTGCCACGGTGCCGGTGCTGCTGTACCGCAGCGAACTCACGGGCGGTTGGGTGAGTCGTCCCATGACGGCAGGTGCGGCGCCGGGCGTGTGGTCCGCCACCATCCCCGGCAATCTCGTGACCCCCGCCGGTGTGGATTACTTCCTCACCGTGGGCTCCAAGGCCGACATCGCGCTCTCCGGCTCTGGGCTGTTCCACACGGTGGGAAGCGCCCTGCCTGAACTCGGCTGATGTGCGGGGGTGGGCCGCCCGGCAGCCCACCCCCTGCGGCTCGACATCTCGGTGGCGTCGGACAACTCGGGCGCGGTGAACCGTTCGTAGAGGGCCGACGCGTCGTGGTTCTCGCGTTTGGACACGCCGAAGCTCGAGGTCGAGGTCCCCCGGGAACGGTGTGACTCGCCCATCGGTTCGACCTACCCCCCGACCCCGAACGCTCGACAGGTGCCCCCACGACTCCAGCCTCCCACGGCGCGACCCGTTCGCCCGGGAATCATTTGTCGAAGCGAGTGCGAGACTGTCGCGGTGGACAGACGCTATGACGCTGCGGTGGTGGGCGCGGGACCCAACGGCCTCGCCGCCGCGATCACGCTGGCCACTGCGGGTCGGTCGGTGGTGGTGTTGGAAGCGGCGCCGACCCCGGGCGGCGGATGCCGCACCGCTGAGCTGACGCTCCCAGGATTCCGCCACGACGTGTGTGCTGCCGTCCATCCCCTCGCCGCGTCCTCGCCGTGGTTCCGCTCAGTCCCGCTCGCATCGCACGGTCTGCGCCTGGTGCCGCCCGAGGTGGCGCTGGCCCACCCCCTCGACGGCGGGCGCGCCGCCGTGTTGCACCGCTCGGTCGAAACCACCATGTCCGGCCTCGGGGTCGACGGGCCGCGGTGGCGCCAGGTCGTCGGCTGGGTCGCCGAGCATTGGGACGTCCTGGCGCCCGCGGTGATGGGACCCATGCTGCGACCCCCTCGCCATCCGTTGGCGCTCGCAGGATTCGGCGTGCGCGGGCTCGCCCCTTCGACCTGGATGGCCCGCGCCTTCGCCACCGAGGAGACGCGTGCGCTACTCGGGGGCTGCGCCGCACACTCGTTCCTACGGCTGGAACACGCCTTCACGTCGTCCCTGGCGTTGATGCTGGCCGCGTCCGCGCACGTGGCCGATTGGCCGGTGGCCGAGGGTGGGTCCGGCGCCATCGTCAAGGCCATGGTGTCGCTGCTGACCGAGCTGGGGGGCGAGATCCGCGTGGACCATACGGTGCGGTCGATGGCCGAGATCCCGCGAGCCC
>JANMIX010000686.1:0-7824 GCA_031376015.1 Acidimicrobiia bacterium
CCGCAACGATGTGGCCGGAACGGTCGGTCTCGACCAGCAGATCGAAGATGGGGGTGGAGCGCATCGCGCTGTCGAGCGCGGCCGTGGCTGCATACGGGGCCGTGGTCGCCGACATCAGCCGGGCGGTGTTCCGGACCTGCAACTGACCGGCCACGATCCTCTGGCTGAGGGATGCGGCGGTGTGCTCAGCGTTCGACTGCAGCAGTTCGCGAGCATGCTTGTCGAAACCGTCGCTGGTGCGTTGGTAACCGATGTAGCCGACCACGAGCATCGGGATCAGGCAGGTGGTCATGAACCGCGTGTTGAGGCTGCGGGCGTCCTTCTTCAGTTGGACGACGAGGTTGGTGCTGGGTCGCCCGAAGCCGAGGACGTGGAGCAGTTGGTTGGTGCGACTGCCACGCGCCGGGTGAGGAACATCGGGCGGTGCGGGCGGTACGCCGGGCGCCGTGGCGAACGGCGGCGGGGGGCGCCGGTCGACACGCTCGTAGTCGGTGGTCGCCAACGCCATTTCCCTTGCCTCCCCGGCCTGTCATCGCTCTGATGCGGGCCCCTGCCGATCGGCGTCGTCGGGAGGGATCTGAGGGAACAGAGCCAGCGTTGGCGGAAAAAATGAACACTCCGCCACACTGCGGGCGCAGGCGTGGCGGAGTGTTCGGAACGGAAACCGGCACTCCTCCCCGGGGCGACAGAGAGGTAGCCGTAGTTCCCGCTTCTCGTGCAGGCGTCAGACGCCAGCAGATCGGGTTACCAGCGGTACCAACGGCTGCTCTCACCGGAGCGGAAGGCGAAACCGGCGAGCCAGAAGACGAAGCCGACGACGGCCAGCCACACCAGCAGGTTCATGCCGGCGCCGAAGCCACCGAACAGCAGGACGAGCAGAAACAGGAACAGGATCAGGGCCATCAGATTGCCTCCGGGTGTGGGTTTGGGGGTTGGAGTGCTCAGGGGGTGGAACGGTTGCTCTCTTCCCCCTCCGCGGCGTGCGCAGAACTCGATGTGCGAGAAGTCGACGCGCTGGGCTGGCCGGGATGGATGTGGATCACGTCATGCAACCGAAGGGCGCCGAACGCGGGGTGCCCGCCCGCCTCCAAGGGTTCGAGCATGAAGCCGATGTGATCACCGAGGACGTCGACGCGCTCCTCGATTCGTCCGATGAACCACGCCGTGACGCCGTCGAGGAGCGGTAGTTCGCCGGTCTCGGTACTCGAGCGCCGTGGGGCGGCATCGGGGACGAACTTGGGCGTCCGATGGGCGCTGAGCCCGCCGAACCACTCGGCCCGTTCGACGTCGTGCGGCGCCAACAAGTGCACGGCCAGGTAGTCGGACTGCAAGGCGAGGTCGGTGGTGTGGTTCGACCGCGCCAGCAAGATCAGGTAGCGCGGCGGGTCAAGGCTGCACTGGGTGTGGAATCCCACCAGGCAGCCGTCCGTCTCCTCGCCGGCGCGGGCCGTCACCACACAGACAGCGTTGTCGACCGCCGCCGGAAATCGATCGAACTGTGCCCGAGGCGAGATCGCGCTGAACTCGGTGTTGGTCATGGCTTCCCTTTCCGCCGCCGAGGCCCGCCTACCCTTCGTCCTGCTCCTCCAGAACCACCCGGGCCCGCTCGAGGGCCCGGCGCAGCACCCGGGAGACATAGCTCTGGGAGACGCCGAGTTGCTCGCCGATGTCCGGCTGGGTCATCCCCTTCAGATACCGCAGTTCCAGGACCTGACGGTCTCGCTCGTCGAGCTGTTCGAGGATGCCGGCAACCTGCATGCGGTCAAGCAACGGGGCGGTGTCGCTCTCGCCACTCTGCATGCTCTCGGCCACCAGGGCGCCTGCGGGCGTGTCGAGGCTGGCCGAGCTGTAGGCGCCGCCCACCGAGAGCGCTTCGAGGATGCGGTCGAGGGGTTCTTCCATGGCAGTGGCGAGTTCGGCAGCCACGGGGCTACGGCCCAGCGTCTGGGTCAGCTCGATCTCGGCCCGGCGCACCGCCAGGTGGAGCTCCTGCAGGCTGCGCGGGGGCCGTACCGCCCAACCGCGATCTCGCAGGTGCCGTTTCAGCTCGCCCTCCACCGTGCGTCCGGCGAAGGTCGAGAAGGCGACGCCGTACTCGGGGTCGAACCGTTCGACTGCGCCGATCAAGGCGATGAGAGCCTGCTGGCGAAGGTCTTCTTCGTCGATGCCGCGGTTGCGGAAGCGACGTACGTGATGATCCACCACGTGCAGGTGTGCTTCGACGAGTTCGTTCCGCAGGCGACGAGTCGGCTGGGCACGGTACTTCGCGAACCGGGAGTCGACGGTGTTCTCCATCACGGTCACCGGGTCCTCGACGGGCCTCAGCTGGCTTGACGCTTGTCGAGTCGGAACCGACACACAGAGTCCGCGTGCTCGAGGGAGAAGCTGGTGGTGCTGTGCGACAGCAGCGCACCCGCAATCGAATCGATCACCGGCGTCTCGGCCACGGGGGAGCACTGGCCCTCGATGACGACGTGGCCCCGTTCGCCGCTCAACTGGAGTTCGATCTGAGCGCCATTGCGGTCATCGCCATCACCGATGGCGAGAGCGCACAGCTCATCGACCGCAATGCGGAGCTGCTCGATCTGCTCGACGTCGAAGCCCAGGTCATCGGCCAGGGTCGCGGCGGTGACACGCGCATAACGGAGAAAGGCGGTGCCGGCAGGCATGCGCAGCGTGATGGGCGCCGTGCTCACCCTTCCACCTCGAGGAACGAGTCCAAGCCGACGACGCCGAGGAGCCGCTGAAGTTGGGGCGACACCTTCGTGAGGCGTAGACGGCCGTCCCGTCCGCCGAGGAGACGATGTGTTGCGGCCAGCACACGCAACCCGGAGGAGTCGACGAACCCGACACCACCCAGATCGAGGGTGAGGTGGGAGACGTCGTCGCCGATGGCGTCGGTGACGGCCGCATCGAGAATGGGGCTGGTATGCGGATCCAGTTCGCCGCTCAGCGCCAGGGTCACTTCGCTGCCAGATGCGCCCGCAAGGCTGACCGTCAGACGGTCAGCAGGGGCAGCGGTGTGGTCGGACACGAGTCCTCCTGTAGTCGGTGGGGTGGCAGGGGGCCCGGGCGGGTACCCGGACCCCCTACCGGGGGAACGTCAGTCGTGGTGCAGGATGTCCTTGATCTTGTCAGCGACGGTGTCCACGGTGTCCTTGATAGCAGCCGTGGCACGTTCCACCGTGCCCTCGCGCTTCATGTCCGAGTTGTCCGTGAGGTCGCCGGCGGCCTCCTTGACGCGACCCTTGATGTCGTCGAACTTGTTGTCGGGTTCCATGAGAAGTTCTCCTTTTGCTTTCTGTGTGTGAGGTCGATCGGTCCGGGCCCCTCGCGGGGACTGCCCGCACCTCGTTCGAAAACGCACAGTGCGTTCCACGTGCCGTCCTTTGCCCCTGGAGCCACCCGGCTAGAACCTCCTTGTGGCGATCTCGCGGGGATTGCCGCCGGAGCGGGCGAATCGTCCCGAGCGAGGGAAGCCAGACATCGTTCGGGGGCACAGTCGCACAAGGCTGTCGCTGTGGCCGTCGCTCCGCTCGGAGGTGGGCTGGCTGTTCTCTCGTGCGGCTGTTCTACCGAACGGCCGCCCGGGGCAAGACTTGTGCCGTGGACCCGCCGGTGAAGACAGTTGCTTCACGGCGTACTCATAGGTTCATGGCCGAAGTGCCTGCCGGCAACGTCACCGAGCTCTCCGACGCTCGGCGGCGATTCGAGGCTTGGCTTGACAGCGTCATCGACGGTGAGGCCGCGGAACCGGGCCCGGACGACCCTGACGGCATCGCCGAGGCGCAAGGCGACTTGGCGGTGGTCTTCAGTGAGCTGGGCGCCAACGCCGTGCTGGCCGGACCGGCCGGAACTCGGATCGGGTTCCAGGCCATGCTCGTGGGCCGGGACTTCCGCCTGGAGGTGCGAAATCAGGTGGATTCGCGTGCCGCGTCGGCGCTGCGGTGGAATCTGGACGATCGGCTACGGATCGGCGGTCGCGGCCTCTTGCTGGTGCGAGCCTTCACCGACTCGGTGGACGTCTCTACCGCCGGCGACGAGGTTCGGGTGAGCGTGCTTCGCCATATCGGGCGACCAGGCTGAGCATTCCCCCCTGCAAGGGGAGTTCAGCCGGTGGACCAGTAGGGTCAATAGGTGCAACAAGCGGATACAGGGTGGGACAAGACCCGCTTGGAGCTGGCGACCCAGGCGGGCGACATCGGGGTCTGGAGCTGGGACGCCGCCACCGGAGAGGTGGTGTGGAGCGAACGGCTCGAACGGATCTACGGCCTCGAGCCCGGGTCCTTCGGTGGTCGGATGGAGGACTACCTGGCGCTGTTGCACCCAGAGGACCGCGAGGCAGCCCGTAGCGGAGCCGAAGAGACATTGCGCAACGGGGGCCGGCACCTGACCGTGCATCGGGTGGTTTGGCCCGATGGTCAGATCCGTTGGGTCGAGGGCCGGGCCGCGGTGCTCACCAGCGAGTCGGGCGAGCCCAGCGGGATGGTCGGTGTCACCATCGACGTCACCGCTCGTGAACTGGCCGCCGAACGAGCTCGTCGCGAGCGGCGCCTACTGCTCAACCTCCAACGCGCCGCCAACGTGCTGCTGGGAGGCGGACGCCTCCGCAGGACGATGCGGCTCGTCGTCGACGAAATTCGCGAGCTGCTCGGAGCGGATATGGCAGTAGCGGTGTATCCCGCCCCCAAGTTGGGTGAGGAGGTCATGCATTCGGCCGTGAGTGCGGCGCGCCGGAGCCGGGCCCGGTTCAATGCGGAGGGGGCCGCCGAACTGATCGGCCAGCATCTCGTCGCAGACATTGTGGTGCGAATCGATGATCTCCAGTCGGCGCCCGAGGGATCCGCCGACTGGCTGGCCGGCGTGTTGCCCGGCGGGATCGCGAACATGCGCAGCGGCATGGTCGTTG
Organism: Acidimicrobiia bacterium; assembly: GCA_031376015.1. GTDB lineage: Bacteria > Actinomycetota > Acidimicrobiia > Acidimicrobiales > JACDCH01 > JANMIX01. Next base: position 4,910 of record JANMIX010000686.1, read on the forward strand.
CCTTGCGCGCGCTCAACGGTTCCACCGTCGGTGCGCTCATCGTCGCGGCGCGCTCGCCCAATGCCTTTTCAATCGAGGACGAGCGATTGCTGCACGGCATCGGCCTGCAGACGAGCGCAGCCCTGGCCAGCGCCTCACGCTATGAGGCGCAGCGCGAGGCCGTCGGCCTCATGCAACGCCAGCTCCTGCCTCCACGGTCCTTCTCGGTGGAGGGCCTTGACATCTGTGTTCGCTACCACCCTGGTCAGAACTCCGTGGCGATCGGCGGGGACTGGTACGACGTCGTGCCCGAGGCGGACGACCGCGTGATCCTCGTGGTTGGCGATGTGTGCGGGCATGGCGTGGCGGCCGCTGCCCAGATGGCCCAACTCCGCTTCGCCTTCCGAGCGCTGCTGCGCGCCGGGGTTGCCATCGAGGAATGCATCCAGGCCTTGAACCGCATCGCCATCGAGGAATTGCACACCACCTGCACGCTCGTGGTGGTGAACCTGCAACTCCGCAGCGGCGCCTACGAGTACTGGTCGATGGGTCATCCCCCCGGGCTGGTGGCGCGGGGGACCGACTCCCGCTGGCTGGACGGGCAGGAGGGTCGGGCCCCCATGCTCGGGTTCGTGGACGACTACGAGCCCGCGCGCGACCAAGGCGTGCTCGACCGGGGTGAGGTGCTCCTGCTGTTCACCGACGGCCTCATCGAGCGGCGCCGGGAATCGCTGGATGTTGGTATGGAACGCCTCGCCACCTCGTTGCCCGAGTCGGGCCGCGGCATCGACGACTGGTGCGACGAGGTCTACGACGCGCTGGTCGACCAGGAGAACGCGTTCGACGACACCGTCCTACTTGCGGTGCGGCGCGTCTGACTCCGGCGAGGCACCGACCTGCAATGTCGCGGCGGGCCGAATCACCATCGGATCAGCGGCGTGGGCGACCTCGAGGTCTTTGTGTTCGTACTCGAGCGCAGCGACCACGTGCCTGATCGACTCGATACGGCTCCGTCGCTTCTCGTTGGAGTTCACGACCGTCCACGGGCAGGCGACGGTGTCAGTGCGCCGCAGCATCTCGGAACGCGCCGCGGTGTACTCATCGAACTTGCCGATGGCGGCGTCGTCGATGGGGCTCAGCTTCCAGCGCCGCAGCGGGTCCGATCGACGGTCCTCGAATCGGCGCACCTGTACGGCCTGATCGACCGCGAACCACAGCTTGAACAGCCGGACCCCCGAGCGTTGCAGGCTCTGTTCGAGAGTGGGGGCTTCGAAGAAGAACTCCTCGCACTCCTCCGGGGTGCAGAACCCCATGACCCGCTCGACGCCGGGCCGGTTGTACCACGACCGATCGAAGAACACGATCTCGCCCGCGGTGGGTAGCTGGCTGATGTAGCGCTGGAAATACCACTGGCCCCGTTCCGTCTCATCGGGCTTGGTGAGGGCCACGACGCGAGCACCGCGAGGGTTGAGGAACTCGGTGAATCGCTTGATCGAGCCGCCCTTCCCGGCGGCGTCACGCCCTTCGAACAGGATGACCAGCCGTTCGCCGTTCGCCTTCACCGACGCTTCCAGCTTCAGTAGTTCGATCTGCAGGTTCCGCAGTTCCCGGTTGTACTTCTTCTTGCCCAGAGGCTCGGGATGAGGCACGCAACGTTCCATGTCCTCAACCGAAACGGGCGCGCCCGTCGGATAGACGGGGAGGTGGTCGACGATCGGTTCGAACTGAGCCATGGCAGCGATGATGTCAGTCTCCGGCTGACTCTGCTCGTACGGGGTCGGTGGCGGTCGCGGCCGTCATCTCGGTAGCCAACCCGGCGGCGACGGTTGCGGCGACCCCGGCCAGCGTCACCTCGAGCACCACCCCGCGCTCAGTGGAGCCGGCTGCGGCAGTGGCCGCCAAGAGCCCACTGAGCGGATCGGCGATGGCGTCACCGAGGAAGCGCACCTCTTCGGCGCGGTGGTCGACGAGACCTCCGGCCACGCCGGCGTCGTCACCGAAGGCCACGAGGTCGGCACCGGGCCCGGAGCGCCCGTAGCCGGTGATGGACACCCACAGGCCACCGGAGCGACGCACGACGTCCTCGGCTGCGATCCCCCACTGGCGCAGTGCCCGTGGCCTCGACGACTCCAGCACGATGTCCGCCTCCTCCAGCAGGGCCCTCAACTCGTGGCGCCCGGCCGGCTGGTGCAGGTCGAGCGTGAGGTTCGCGTGGCCTTGATGGAGCCATTCGAAGAAGGCTTTCGGACCGCGACGGGCACCGTCGGGACGCTGTGCGCTCTCGACCTTGACCACCTCCGCCCCGGCGCGGCCGAGTAGGTGAGCGCACAGGGGTCCGGCCCACATGGAGGTCAGGTCGACCACCCGAGACCCGGCGAGGTCGTTCTCATGCTCCCTGGGCGCAACTCGTTGGACCCGAAGGGCGGGGACATCGGCCGCAGCACCCAAGGCGGCGGCCGGGACGCCCAGCAACTGGCAGCGGGTGGCGACCGCGCCGGCCGTCTCCTGTGGGACCCACGCCGTCAACGCCGCCCAGGCATCTCCGGGGGAGACGTCGTCGCCGACGATGGCACCGACCGCCTCGGCGTCCTCGGCGCGCGCCAGGTTGATGGCCACGAGCCCACGCTGTTCGCCGTCGCGTCCGCAGAGCAGCAATCGGCAACTACCGCCGGCGCTGACCGAACTGGGCGGACGGAGCCCGGCGATGGCGGCCCGCCCCAGCACCGCCTCCATGGCGTCTACTCGCACGCCCGTGCGGGCGGTGAACGGTGCCACGAGTCGCTCCGCCGCCTCCAGGACCGAGCCCAGTGCCGTGGTGGTCACGGCGGTGCGCCAGGACCTGCTCAGCACGAAGGGAGCGCCCACCGAGGGCAGGTTACGGTGCGGTGATGCGCGACGGATGGCCCCCGGTGCACACGCCGCCGGCGTTGTGGGAC
>JANMIX010000713.1:0-4487 GCA_031376015.1 Acidimicrobiia bacterium
GGGGGGGGTGGTGGCCCCGCCTGCCCGCGGCCGGGATCCCGTTGCCGTTGAACAACGCGGTGCCCGCCGGCGGTATCGCCGTGCAGCAGTCGGTCGACGGACCCGCCGCCATCGGAGCCTTCCACTACACGGTGCCGGCGGGGTCCAACGTGATTCTCACCCTCACCGCCGCGCCCGGTTCGACCACCCTGGCCTCCACCCTCGCCGGCTGTCCGACCACGTCGGCCTGGAAGGCCACCAAGGGCGCCGGTACCTGGGACCAGAAGCCGTCCTACGCCTCGGGGTGCTCGCCCGGCATCGTCGCTTCCGACGGTAGCGCGGCGGCGTTCGCGTTCGACCACAGCCTCACGGTGAACGGGGCCCTCGACATCGCCATCGTGCCTACGGCGGGAGCCAACCCGTTCAGCGTGATCTTCGAGCCTCCGGCCGACGACGCCACCACCGTGCAGGTGCCGGTCACTCAATCATCGACCACGACCACCAGCCCGCCCACCACCGCGGTGGGTGCTTCGCCGTCGACGACCGCGCCGATGGTGCAGGGACCGGCCACCACCGCCCCACCGTCGTTCGAACAGTTGCCGACCACTACGGCACCGACGCCCACCACGTTGGCGCCGGCGGCGGGGCCGGTGTCGCAACCGGTGCTCCGGTTCGTCGGCTTCGGCGACCCCGACCGCGGTGCCCGGGCCTTGTCGATCACCGGGGCCATCGTGCTGGCCCTGGGCTGGTGGTTGTTGACCACCCAACCCGAGCGCGTACCCCGCTTACTGGGTGTGATGGCGTCACGCTCCGGTGCTCCGGCGGCCGAGGCTAAAGCTGCACCCACCGGTGGCATCGGTCGCTTCGCCAAGCCCCGCGGCGAGCGTCGCCCGCGTACCCTGCGCTGAGGCCCAAGGGTCGCGAAACGGTCGAAGCGCCCCGGCGGGGGGCAGTCTTCGCGTGGGCTTGAGGTTCGGACCGCCCTACCCGCCGTACGGTGCACCGGTGGCACGAGCGAAGCTGATGGCAGTCGCCACCTGGGTGGCGGTCACTGCAGCGGCCGGCATCGGTGGCTGGCAGGCGGTGGCGGTGGTCATCGATGCCGGGTCGGCACCGGCGGCCGTGACGGTCCCTTCCCAACTGGCGCTGCCGCGCCCCGCCGCGTCCGGCACCACCACGGCGAGACCGGCGCCGCGCGGTGGCGTGGCGGGAGGCGGATCCAGCTCGACCACGGTGCCGCCCGGGACGGCGGGAAGCCCCGCCACGGGCTCGGGCGCGTCCGGATCGGGTGGGGCCGGCGCGGGTGGTGGATCGGGCACGAGTGGACGAGGTGGCGTCGCCGCCGGGTCAGGTTCGACGCCCAGCACCACCGCGCCGCGCCACTCATCGACGACCTCACCCCCCGCCACGTCCCCCACGACCGCACCGCCTTCGTCGTCCACCAAGTCGTTCAACACCCAGGGAGGAGTCGTGACGGTCACCTGCCGCGGGGCGGTGATCTCGCTCGACTCCGCAGTGCCGGCGCAGGGTTTCACCACATCCGTCAAGGATGCGGGACCTGACGAGGTGGAAGTGCGGTTCACGTCGTCGTCGACGGACGTGGAGGTCCAGTCGTGGTGTCAGGGCGGCCGTCCCACCGGCTCGGTGCAGGTCGACTCCTAGGCCCGCGGACCCGATGCCCTGACGTCCGCGTTGACCTTCGCGGCGGCGCCCGTCGCGAACGTGATGTGCACCTGGGCGCCCCCGGTCGCCTTGTTGCGGATCGTGCAGCCACCGCCGGCCGATTCGGCGCTGCGCCGCACGATGTCGAGCCCCAGGCCCGTCGACCCCGCGCCACTGGCCCCGCGGGTCTGCGGGCTGGGGTCGGCAAAACCCGGTCCGTCGTCGTCGATGGTCAACGAAGCGTCGCCGTCGGTGTGCTCCACGGCGACCCGGAAGGCGGTGCCCGGCGGGGTGTGGGCGAAGACATTGCCGATGGCGGCGTCGACCACGGCGACGAGTTCCTCGGCCGGCAGGGGCACCTGCACGTCCTCCTCGGGTAGCGCCAACACCAGCGACCGGTTCTGGGCGTGTGCGAGCACCTGCCAGAACTCGACGCGGTCCGCCACCGTCGACACCAGCGTTGTCTGGGCGGCTGCCGCCGTCGGTGTCCTCCGCTGAGGGCTGCGGGTGGCGTTGATGATCTCGTCCACGGTGGCGCTGAGCGTCTGCACCGACTCCTCCAGCCGCGTCCGGGGCGCGCCTGGCCGTAGGGTTTCCACGTCGAGGCGCAGCGCGGTGAGAGGTGTGCGCAGCTGGTGGGAGAGATCGGCGGCGGCCTCGCGTTCGGCGGTCAACAGGTCGTCGATGCGGTCGGCAAGTTGGTTGACGGCGATGCCCACATCGACCACTTCGGGTGGGCCCTGGGGGGTCACCCGGACGTCCCGATCGCCGGTGCGGAGCCGGGTGGTGACCTCCTGCAGGGCGCGCACCGAACGCACGACGCGAGCGCTGAGGCGGTCGGCGAGCGCCACCGCCAGGCCGATGAGCAACACACCGAGCGCGCCCAGCGCCGACCATGCCGCCACCACCCCGCGATCCAGCTGGCTGCCCGGAATGCCGACCCGCACGACGGCGACCTTTCCGCCGCTGATGAACACCGGTTCGTACAGGGTCATGGCGCCGGCGGTGTCGACGCTGAACGCCTCGCCACGGCGGGCGCGCTGGAGCATGGCCGGGTCGCGCTCGGGGGTCGGGTCGCCCACGACCGCGCCATTGGGCAGGAACACCGACATCGGCCGGTTCCCCTCCGCGCCGGTCTGGATGACGATCGGCGCCAGCACCGCCGGTTCGACGGTGCCCGCCAGCGCCGCGGCGACGGCTCGAGCCTGCAGCTCCGCGGCGTGCAGTACGCGGTCGTGGGCGACGACCCGCACGACCAGCGCCAAGGGCACGCAGAAGGCGACGACGATCATGGCGGAGACCGCGAACACCAGCGCGGCCACCTGGCGGCGCATCGACCATTGGTTCATTCGCCCACCGCCTCGGGGCCGGCTGGCGTCGGTGTGACGAGCCGGAGGCCGACGCCGCGTGTCGTGTGGAGGAACCTCGGGTTCTCGGCGGTCTCGCCCAGCTTGCGTCGAAGCCAGGAGAGGTGGACGTCGATGGTGCGGTCCCCGCCGCCGTAGGGCTGTTCCCAGACCTCGGCCAGCAACTCTCGCTTGGACACGACCCGGTCACGATGCTCCGCCAGGTAGCGCAGCAACTCGAATTCCTTGCGGCTCAGCTCGACGTCGCTCCCCGCCAGAGTGACCTTGTGGGCAGCGACGTCGATGCGAAGCTCACCGACCACGATCGACTCCAGTGCCTGCTCGCGAGTGCTTGCCCGCCTGAGCACGGCGCGAACGCGGGCGTCGAGTTGTTCACCGGAGAACGGTTTGGGCAGATAGTCGTCGGCACCGGCGTCGAGGCCGCTCACGACTTCCTCGTCGCTGTCCCGGGCCGTGACGATGATGATGGGCACCTGGCTCACCGCCCTGATCATCTTGAGCAGTTCCAACCCGTCGATGTCGGGCAGGCCCAGGTCGAGCACGACCGCGTCGGGCCGCGCCTCCACGACACGAGAGAGACCGTTGAGACCCCGGTCGGCGGCCTGCACGGTGTGGCCCGAGGCCGTCAGGAGCCGCACGATGGCGGAGCGGATTGCCGCATCGTCTTCGATCACCACCACCGTCGCCACGCGCGCAATGTAGGACCCCAAGGGGGCGCGGTCACGCGACCAGGTCGGCGCGATCGGTGCGAACAGCGCGCAAGCGACCAGCGGCCGCGCAGCTTTGGGAATCCCTTGACACGTCCTTAGTGCGCTTCGACGCCTTCTTGTACCGATACCTCTCGCAGGAGCCGAGGTCGAGTGACCGGTACGCCGGTCGGGACACAAGGAGTCGAAATGGAACGACGCAAAGCACTCGCAGTCGCAGCGGCAACCGCCCTGTCATTCACCGGCGCGGCCGCCGCCGCGATGACGTTGCCCGCTGCCGGGCGCGGCGCGGCGGCCAAGCCTGCCTCGGCCACCACTGCGACAACCGTGGTGGATCAGTACCGCACGGTCGCCGATCGCTACGTCGTGCACGTGGCCGACGGCACCGACAGCAGCGCCCAGGACGCCGCCGCAGCGGGATCGACCTTGGGCCCCTCGGCATCCGCGCCGGCCTCGACCACGGCGACCGCGACGGTCGGCTCATCATCCCGGTCGCGCCGCGGCATCGAGTCGACCTCGTCCTCCTCGTCGGATGACTCGACCTCCTCGAGCGCTGGCGAGCACGAGGACGAGCACGAGGACGAGGCCGACGACGATCACGGCGGCAGCCACGGCGGCCACGGCAGCGATGACGGCAGCAGCGACGACCGCAGCAGCCAGGATGGATGACGAGGCTGCGGCCGCCGAGGCGGCGCGAGCGGAGCGGATCCGCCGGTTGGCCGAGCGGCGTGCCGGCAGCGCCCGTCCGGCGGTGACGCCTCCGGTGCCGGCA
>JANMIX010000714.1:0-2740 GCA_031376015.1 Acidimicrobiia bacterium
GAGCTACAACGTCGGCAACCTACCCGGCCAGGGCGCCTACATCGGCTTGATCGCACTCGGCCTCGTGTTCGTGCTCCTTCTCGGCGAGATCGACCTCTCCGCCGGAACGAGCGGTGGTCTCTGCGCCGGCTTCGCCGCCCAGGCCCTGTTCTCCTCGGGCCTCAAAGACGGGGTGCCCTCCGCGCTGCTGTGGCTCACCTTGGGTGCCATGGCGGCGGCCATCGGCTTGGGGTTGTGGGTCAAGACCTACATCGGGCCTCTCATCATCCTTGCTGGCATGATCGTCATCCTCGCCGGCTTCGATGATCACGAGGTCGCCGCGCTGTTCGTGGCCGTGGCGATCGGCGCCGCTATCGGCACGTTGGTCGGCATCCTCGTGGCCCGTGTCGGTATCCCCAGCTTCGTGGTCACCCTGGCCCTGTTCCTGGCCTGGCAGGGCGCGCTGCTGTTCGTGCTCGACTCCCAACCCGTCGCCATCAGCGACTACGCCTTCTGGAACGGCCTCGGCAACTACAACATGTCGCCGTTCTGGAGTTGGGTCTACGTGGTCACCGCGGTGCTCGGCTACTTCGCCTACACCGCGGTCCGCTCGGTTCGGTCGCAGGCGAAGGGTCTCTCCGCCGACCGGATGTCGCTGGTGCTGGCCCGTTCCGGTGTGCTGGCGGCGATCGGCATCATCATCGTGCTCTTCGCCAACCAGAACCGGAACCCGAACCCCGGGTTCAAGATCCAGGGCTTGCCCTGGGCGGCCGTGATCCCCGTGACGCTGATGATCATCTGCACCATCGCATTGACCAAGACGGCATGGGGCCGCCATCTCTTCGCCATCGGCGGCAACGAGGAAGCCGCCCGCCGCGCCGGCATCGACGTCGTGCGCATCAAGGTCACCGCGTTCATGCTGTGCTCGTCCTTCGGTGCGCTGGGAGGGATCTTCCTGGCGTCCAACACCGGCGGCGTGCAACTCGACCTCGGCGCCGGCAACATCCTGCTGTTCTCGGTGGCGGCCGCTGTCATCGGAGGCACGTCGCTCTTCGGTGGGCGGGGCAAGGCCCGTGACGCCATCATCGGCGCGCTTGTGATCGTGATCATCCCCAACGGCATCGGGCTGAAACCCAGCCTGCCCGCCCAGTACAACAACGTGATCACCGGCGCAGTCCTCCTGCTGGCGGCGTCGGTCGACGCGCTCTCCCGCCGGCGCTCCGCCGGCGCTCGCTGACCAGCCTCCCCGAGCAGGCATCACGGACGCCTCCGCCGGGAACAGAGCATCCGTGCACCGCACAGGAATCATCGACTACACAGTGGACGCGACCGACAATGCCGCCGTGGCCCTCGAGGCGGGGTTGCGCTACGTCATCGACGCCACGCCGGGAATCCGGCGGCTCCGGAGGGGCCAGGGATTCTCGTACCGGGATGCCAACGGCAAGCCGGTCGCCGCCCAGGTACGCGATCGGATCCGCTGCCTCGCCATCCCCCCGGCGTGGACCGACGTGTGGATCTGTCCGCATGCAACGGGCCACATTCAAGCCACCGGCCGCGATGTCAAAGGCCGCAAGCAATACCGCTATCACGACACCTGGCGAGAGGTGCGCGACGCCGACAAGTTCTCGCATCTCGGTGCGTTCGGCCAGAGCCTCGACGACCTTCGCCGCCGGATCGACGAGGCCCTCACCCCGCCGGTCGAGCCGCGCCAGCAGATCCTGGCGGCGGTGATCCGCCTGCTCGACAACACACTGATCCGGGTGGGGAACGAGGAGTACGGGCTGGAGAACGAGAGCTTCGGTCTCACCACGCTGCGATGCGAACACGTGGAGCGGGCCGGGAGCCGCTCGTTCACGCTGCGTTTCGTGGGCAAGAGCGGGGTCGAGCACGACGTGACGGTGCAGGACCCCCGGCTCGCTCGGCTCGTGCGCCGGTGCCAGGACCTCGACGGGCAGGACCTCTTCAGCTACCGGGCCGCCGACGGAACCGTGGCCACCGTGTCGTCGACCGACGTGAACGACCTGCTCCGGCAATGGGCGGGGCCGGAGGTGACGGCGAAGATCTTCCGAACCTGGGGTGCCACCGCAATCGTGGCCGAGGCCTTGGCCGGCACTGAGCCAGCCGAGACCGACCGTGAGACCGAGGCGCAGATCGTGGCCGCCATCGACGTGGCCGCCGACCAGCTCCGGAACACCCGAGCCGTGTGCCGGCAGTCCTATGTGCACCCAGCGATCCTGGACGCCCACCGAGATGGCGAGCTGGCCGCGGTGTGGCAACGGTCGCGAGCTGGTCAGCGTCTCAGCCGCGGTGACCGCACGGTCCTACGGCTCCTGGAGTCACGCAGCTGACGTCATGGCCGCCCGCCTGTGGGGGTAGATCCAGCAGCAGGGTCCAACACGTCGGAGGTTCGCGCTGCCGGCTCGATCAACCTCCAAGGTCGACCTTCGATGTCGGCAAAGGTCCGGCACCTCCTCGGACGGTTCAGAGCAGATACGACCCGGCAATGCGCCAGCGGCGGCCTCGGCCGGCGGCGGCGTTCGCGGCCTGCAGACCCGCCAGCACTGCGGCTTCGATGCACCCGGCGTTGAGGCCGCAGTCGGTCCAGTCGCCGGCCAGGTACAGGTTGTCGAGCCCGCTCTCGTCCGGTCGCAGTCGGTAACGGTCGGTTCCCGCGAAGGACTGCACGTAGCGGTCCGAGGGATCGACGTTGGCCGTCCAGAACTGCGAGTCAAACGCGCCCGGGTCGGTGCGCCGAGAGCCG
>JANMIX010000727.1:0-6734 GCA_031376015.1 Acidimicrobiia bacterium
GCGCACCTCGGCATCGGTGGTCGCCACCGCGTCAAACGCCCGCACCAGCATGGGTAGGCCCTTGCGGGGTTCCACGGTGCCCAGCGCCAGCACATACCGTCCGGACCCCGCCAGCTGGTGTCCCCGGGCTGCATCGCCACCCTGCACCGGCGAGACACCCGAGGGCACGAGGTGGACGCGCTCGGCCGGGGCACCCAGCAGGTCGATCACCTCGGCCCGCATCGCGGCGGAGATCGTGTGGAGATGGGCGCCTCCGGCCAGGGCGCGGCGCAGCAGCGCCGGGTACTGCAGCACGTCGGCGGTGCACATCTGCGGGTACCGCAGCATGGTCAGGTCGTAGACGCTGGCCAGCCGCACGGCCCGCCGGCTGGGCGGGACGACGTAGTTGGTGCCGTGCACCAGTGCGATCGGCCCGGTCCACCACTCGATGGGCGGGGCGTCCATTCGTTGCCATGCTCGGCGCAACGGCTGCGCGGCCATGGGCCGACGGACCAGTCGCATCGCTGCCGGGGCCTGGGCCCGAAGGTCGCCACGACCCCGCCACGACGCCGCGTAGCCGATCAACTCGAGATCGGGGTCTCGGGCCAGCAGGGGAGCGGTCTCGGCCACGATGGTTCCCACCCCGGTGCGAGGCCCCAGGAGAGCCGTGAGATCCATCGCCACCCGCATCGACGAGCATCCTGCCCGAAAAAAGAAGCCGCCCCGGACCATGGGGGGCAGGGTCCGGGACGGCGTGACGCCTGGCTGACTGAGGGGGGATGAGCCAGCCGGCGATGGGGAGGACGAGCTAGGAGGCTCGTCCCACGAGTTCGCGCACCTGGGTGCGGGCTTCCTTGGCAGCGGAGCGGGCCTGACGGGCCACATCCTGGGCCTGGGCGGGAAGCCGGCCCTCGAGCTGGTCCAGGAGGGACTCGACTCGGGTCTCGACTCCGCTCATACGCTCCTCGACGAGCTTGATGCGCTCCTCGACGAGCTTGGAGAGGCCGGCGACCGGGCTCTTGGCATCGCCCATCTGGGTCTGCAGGCGCTTCTGGAGCTCCTGGCGCTGGACCTGGGCCTTCTGGAAGGCGATCACCGTGAGGCCGACACCGACGTACAGGGCATCTTTGGCCACCTTGGTGAGCTCCTCGATCTTGAGTTCGGGCATTGGGGAAACCTCCGGGCGAGCGATGAAGTGCTTGCAGCGTATAGCCAAGTGCAAACTGCTGCAAGCACTAGAAGGGTCGAGTGGCGCATGTCACTCGGGGGGCGACGACCAACGCGCGAGGGCGTTGACGCTAGGTTCGGCGTCTCGTGACTGACGCCACCGACGATCTGCTCGAGGACCTCGATGCCTCGCTCGACGACTCGCTCGACGCCCCTGGGCTCCTGCCGAACGTCGTCGCTGTGGTCGTCACGCACGATCCGGGCGCCTGGTTCGAGGAATGCTTCGCCGCCGTCGTCGCCCAGGATTATCCCGCCTACTCCGTGCTGGTCATCGACACCGCGTCGAAGGCCGACCCCACCCCGAGGGTGGCCGCCATGGCCCCCCAGGCCTACGTGCGCCGGCTCTCGGACAACCCCGGGTGGTCGAAGGCCGCCAACGAGACGCTCGAGTTGGTGGAGGGTGCCACCTTCCTGTTGTTCTGCCACGACGACGTCGCCCCGGCCCCCGACGCCGTACGGCTGCTGGTCGAGGAGGCGTTCCGTTCCAACGCGGGCATCGTGAGCCCCAAGTTGGTCCAGTTCGACGACGTGTCGCACTTGTTGCAGGTGGGTTTGTCGGCCGACAAATTGGGCGAGCCCGTGGCGCTGGTCGATCGCGGGGAGTTGGACCAGGAGCAGCATGACGCGGTGCGGGACGTGTTCGTGGCTCCCGGCGCTGCCTGCCTCGTGCGGACCGACCTCTTCCGGGCGCTCGGCGGCTACGACCCCGAGATCCACCTCCTCGGTGATGACGTCGACCTGTGCTGGCGGGCTCAGGTGGCCGGCGCCCGCGTCATCGTCGCTCCCGCGGCCGTGGCCCGCCACGTCGAGGCGCTCGGCGAGCGCCGCGAGGTGGACGATCGCCGGCGCCTCCAGGCCCGTCACCGGTTGCGCACCATGCTCACCTGCTACGGCCCGGTCCACCTGTTGCGGGTCCTGCCCCAGGCCGTCGTGCTGTTGGTGGCCGAGGCGATCTACGCCCTGGCCGCCGGGCATCGCAGCCAGGCCGCGGACGCGCTCGACTCGTTGCGTTGGAACGCGGCCCGACTGTCCCAGATTCGGGCCAACCGGGCGCGGCTGAAGGCCTATCGCCGGGTGCCCGACAGCGAGGTCCGCCGATTGCAGATGGGCGGCAGCGCCCGACTGGTGGCGTTCCTGCGGGGCCAGATCGGGCGCGACATGGACGATCGGCTCAGCGCCTTCGGTGCGAGCAGCCGCAATTTCACAGGATCCTTCGCCACGACGAGCCGCCGGGTCGAGATGAGCTTCTGGGTGGCGACGTTCGCGGTGGTGGCCTTCGGTTCGCGTCTGCTGCTCCTGGGCACCATCGGCTCTTTCGGGGAACTGGCGACCTTCCCGGCCCGACCCTGGACCCTGCTGGACATGTGGCACAGCAGCCACAACGTGGCCGGCGGCGGCTCCGATGCGGCCGTCGCCACCGTGTTTGCCCTCCTCGGCGCGGCCGGCACCCTGCTGGTCGGCTCGATCTCTCTGCTGCGCCGGGCCCTGCTGATCGTGCCGCTCATCACCGGGGGTGTGGGTGCCCACCGGCTCCTCGGGGCCGATGGCTCGCGCCGGGCCCGGCTGGTCGCGACCATCGCGTACATGGCGATGCCCCTGCCCTACAACGCCATCGCCCGGGGACGAGTCGGCGGCCTCGTGGTGTGGGCGGCGGCACCGTGGGTGCTGCGGAGCCTGGCCCGAGCCGTGAACCGCGAGCCGTTCACCTCGGCGTCGTCCTGGCGCCAGCGGGTGCTGGGTACGGGCTTGGGCCTCGCCGTCGTGGGCGCCTTCGTGCCCGTGGCACTGCTGGCCGTGGTGGTGGTCGCCGCGGCTCTGGCGGCAGGCGGCGTCCTGGCCGGTCGACGAGGCGGGGGGACGCGGGCGCTGGCGTTGGCGTTGTCGGCCGGCCTGCTCGGGTTGCTGCTCAACCTGCCCTGGACGATCGACCTGGTGCGGCCCTCGGCCAACTGGTCGGCGGTCGGCGGGCTCACCAGCCGATCCGGGGCGTTGAGTCTGGGCGCCCTGCTGCGGTTCCAGGACGGTCCCCTCGGCGCCGGGGTGTTGGGCTACATGTTCGTGATGGCGGCGCTGTTGCCCCTCGTCATCGGGCGCGATTGGCGTCGGGAGTGGGCGTGCCGGGCATGGATGGTGGCCCTGGCGTGCTGGGCGATGGCGTGGCTCGGCCAACAGTCGTGGTGGGCCTACGGGTTCGGCCCGCCCGAGGTACTGCTGGCGCCGGCGTCGGCCGCGCTGGCGTTGTGCCTCGCGCTGGGTCTGATGGCGTTCGAAACCGATCTGCGGGGATACCGGTTCGGCATTCGCCAGGTCCTGTCCCTGGCCGCCGCCGGCGCGCTGACGCTCGGCACCGTGCCCGTCTTTGCCGCCTCCTTCGATGGGAAGTGGGGCTTTCCTGACCAGGGCTATGACCAGGTACTCGACTTCCTGGCCGCCGACAGGGCCACCGCGGGGCCCTCGCGGGTGTTGTGGATCGGCGATCCCGACGTGCTGCCCGTGCAGGGCTGGCATCTCGCCGAGGGGAGTGCGTTCGGCGTCAGTGCAGGCCCGGTTCCCGCCATCGCCGACCGTTTCACGGGCAGCGCCCCGGCCTCGGCCCGCCGTGCCGGTGACGCCCTTCGCCTCGCCGCGGGACGCCGCACGGCTCGCCTCGGCCGCCTTCTGGTCCCTCTCGGCATCCGCTACGTGATCGTGACATCGGCGGCGGCGCCGTTCAGCGACGAGGTGCGGCCGCCGCCTCCCGACATCGTGCGCGTCCTGGGCGACCAACTGGATCTCGCGTCGGTGCCGGTCGATCCGACCTTGCGCGTCTATCGCAACGCCGCCTGGGACCGTGCGGTTGCGGCGCCCAGTTTCCCCACCGACCCCACGCACGCTTCGGCGGGCCGGCTGGCCGCCATCTCGGCGCAGACCCTGGCATGGCTGTGGGTGAGCTTCGTGCTCCTGCGGCGCTGGCGGCGGGAACGGAAGGTCGGGGCATGACCGCGTCGTTGCCGGGTCGCCCGACCCGTTCGCCGCTGGTGTTCGTCATCGGGGTGTTGCTGGCAGGGCTGGTGGTCAATGCCCTGGTCGATCAGAAGGCCGTCCCTGCGCGGGTGGCATCGGGAAGCGTGGGTGTGACCGGTGCGATGGCGCCGGTGGTCACGCCCCAGGACGCGGGCTCCTCGACCTGGTACTGCCCCGGGGCCAACGGTCGTCTGGGGGATCTGCTCGAGGCATTCGTGGTGATCCTCAACCCCACGCCCGTCGATGCCCTGGCCACCATCCACGTGTATGCGGCGGCTGCGCCCGAGGACACCAAGCTCAAGGTGCCCACCGTTCCCAAGGTGGTGTCGCTTGCGGTCCGGGCCAACTCGCAGAGCGTGCTGCGGTTGTCCTCCGTGCTGCAGGTCCCGTACGCGGCGGCGCTGGTGGAAGCCGACGCCGGCGGGTTGGTCGTGCTGCAACGCGTGGCCGGTGCTCGCGGCAGCGGCGCCGTCCCGTGCGCGTCGGCGCCGTCGAGCACCTGGTACCTGCCTTGGGGGGCGACCGCGCGAGACGCCAGCGAGCGCCTGCTGGTGTTCAACCCCTTCGCCGAGGACGCCGTGCTCGACGCCGTCTTCACGACCTCGGATGGTTTCCGGGCACCGCCCGATCTCTCGGGCTTCGTGGTGCCCGCGGGCCGCCTCATGGTGGTGGATGTGGGCGCCTCCGTGGGCCGCCACCCACAGGTGGGGGCCGCCTTGACGGTGCGGCGTGGCCGTGCGGTCGTCGGTGGCCTGCAGACCTATGACGGCACCGGCGACGGCCATCCCAGCGCCGCCTCCGCCACCGTGGCCGCGCCGAGCACCGCGGCCGTGTGGAACTTCCCGTTCGGGATGCAGACGGCCACCTCGGACGAGACGTTGTACCTGTTCAATCCCGGGACGGCAGCGGCCGACGTGGAGATCGACATCGCCCTCGACAACCCGGCCGAGAACGGCAGCGTGGATCCCCTGTCGGTGTCGGTTCCCTCGCAGGGTTCCCTCGCGGTGCCGATGCGGGGGCAGCCGAGGGTGCCCGACCGGGTGGGGCACTCCTTCACCGTGCGGGTGCGCAACGGCCCGCCGATCGTCGCCGAGCGGGTGCTCGAGGGTCGATCCGGTACCGCCTCGCTGGCGGGCACGATCGGATCACCAGTGGTCGCCGGCGAGTGGGTCTTCGGCCACTCCGGGGTTCCCCGAGCGAAGGTTTCGGAGCTCGTGTTCTTCAACCCCTCGCCGACCGAGATCGCCAAGGTGCAGGTGTCGGCGGTGGTGCAGGGGGTCCTGCAGCCGGTGACCGGGTTGGAGACCATCGAGGTGGCGCCCCTGGATCGGGTGGTGGTGAGCGTCGCCGGCCGCCTGGCGCCGGGCACCTCGGGTCTGGTGGCGCGTGCCGCGGTGCCCTTCGTCGCCGAACAGGTGCAGGCCAACGATCAGACGGGGCTGCTGGAGGTGGCGATGGGTGTGGCCGGCGCCGAGGGGCTGGGCGTGCCGTCTTCACAGCCGCCTTCGACCACCTCCACCACGGTTCCCGAAGCGCAATCCACCGACGGCATCCCCACCGAGAGTTCGTCGACCGAAGGCGGTTGATCCGTGGTTCGCGGGACCGGCGTGGGGTTTCCGGCCGGGCGCGGCGGGAGTGCGACGGGTACGACGGGTACGACCTGGAGCAGCCGGCCGGTCAGGGCTGGCGTTCGATGCTCAGCGCGCCGCCGATGTCGGTCCCGTCGGCGGCGACCGGAACGGCCGGCGACTCGGTGATGATGACCTTGCCGCCGTCGGGTGCCGTCACGACCCGTACGCTGCCGGTGCCCTGCCCCTGGGTCTCCGCGGCCGTGGGGGTTTGCGTGCTGCTCGAGGTCCCGGGGTCATGCGACATGAACACGAAGGCGGCGGTGGCCACGGCCACGGCCGAGACCGCGGTCGTCACGTACAGATAGCGACGGCGGGGCCGGCCAGCGCGGGCGAGCGATCCGCCGGCGGACAGCTCGGCGTCGTCGTAGTTATCGTCGCCGGCCAGCAGCCCCGACTCCTCGTTGAGGAAGCGGGCCAGCTCACGATCGATGTAGGACTCCAGCTCGCCCTCGGGGACCTGGATGATGGAGGCCAGCGCCACCACATCGCGGTCGCGCACGTGGTGGCGAACCGTGGGGGGTGCCACACGCTGCTCGGCGACGAGGTCGAAGTACACGTGCATGACCGAGTCGGGGTCGTGCACATCGGCGACCACGGCGGTGCGTTCGCCCACCGTGAGGACGCCCGCGTCGGGTTCGTAGCGCACGTTGCTCTGGGTGTTGCGCCGTTCTTCGGTGCCGCTCACGTACCTCAGTATCGGCCCCTTCGGGTCATTCTTGAAGGGATGGGACAGGGATTCCCGGCACGAACCTGCGATTCAAGGCCTTCCGATGTCGGCGAATCAGGCGGGTTTGCACCCCACTGAGGGCCTCGGGAGGGCGCGACGACGGTGGTCCGCCGGTCTGCGACTGCGGGCCGCCCTGGTCCTCGCGGGCACCGAAGGACCGCCGTTAG
>JANMIX010000743.1:0-4706 GCA_031376015.1 Acidimicrobiia bacterium
GCCGCTGCCGCCGCCGAGGCACCTGCCGCGCCGGAGGCACCTGCCGCTGCGCCCGAGCCCGCCGCCGCCGAGGCACCTGCCGCTCCGGAGGCCCCTGCCGACGAGCCAGTGGCCGCCTCCGAGGCACCTGCCGCGCCGGAGGCACCTGCCGCTGCGCCCGAGCCCGCCTCCGCCGAGGCCCCAACGGCCGTGGAGGCTGAGCCCACCGAGACCGCGCAGAGCGCGGCGAGCACCGAGGAGTCGTAGAACCCGATGGCTGAATTCTCCGCCAAGGACGTAAAGGCGCTGCGAGACGCCACCGGCGCCGGGATGATGGACGCCAAGAAGGCCCTCGAGGCCAACGACGGCGACATGGAAACCGCCACCAAGTGGCTGCGCGAGCAGGGCATCATCAAGTCCGCCGGGCGCACCGATCGCGACAACAGCCAGGGTGCGGTGGCCATCGCCTCCGCCGACGGAGTGGTGGCAATGGTCGAGCTCAAGTGCGAGACCGACTTCGTGGCCAAGTCCGAGGGCTTCCTGGCCGTGCTCAACAAGCTGGTGGCCGGCGTGCTGGCCGACGGCGAGGGAGCGATCGACGCGGCGAAGGACTCGGTGGACGACCTGAAGGTCACCCTCAAGGAGAACATCGAGGTGGGCAAGGCCACCCGCCTGCAGGCCGCCCCGGGCAACGTGCTCGACGCCTACCTGCACACCCAGGACGGCCGCGGGGTCAACGGCGTACTGGTGGAGATGGCCGGAGGCACCAAGGAGCAGGCCCACGCGGTGGCGCTGCACATCGCCTTCGCCAAGCCCAGCTACCTCACCCGTGACGAGTTGCCGGCCGAGGCGGTGGCCGCCGAGCGCGACACGCTCGAGGCCATCACCCGCGCCGAGGGCAAGCCCGAAGCCGCTCTTCCCAAGATCGTCGACGGGCGTATCAACGCCTGGATCGCCGATCGGGTGCTGCTCGAGCAGAAGATGATCCCCGAGGAGAAGCAATCGGTGGCCGATGCAGTCGCCCCCGCCACGGTCGTGCGTTTCGCGCAGGCGGTGATCGGGGCCTGATGACCGAACCCCGATGGGGTCGCATCCTCCTCAAGCTGTCCGGCGAGGCCTTCGCCGGCGATCTGGGATACGGCATCGACGGCCGGGTCGTCGAGCGCCTGGCCCGCGAGATCGTCGAGGTCAGGGCCGAGTTCGGCGTCGACATCGCCGTGGTGGTCGGTGGCGGCAACATCTGGCGGGGGATGACCGGCGCAAGCGCCGGTATGGACCGCGCCCAGGCCGACTACATGGGCATGCTGGCCACGGTCATCAACAGCCTCGCCCTCCAGGACGTGCTCGAACGCATGGGCCAGCCCACACGCGTGCAGTCCGCCATCTCGATGGCCCAGGTGGCCGAGCCCTACATCCGGCGCCGCGCCATCCGCCATCTGGAGAAGGGCCGCGTGGTCATCTTCGCGGCGGGCACCGGCAACCCGTTCTTCACCACCGATACCACCGCCGCACTGCGCGCGGTGGAGATCGAGGCCGGAGCGGTGCTGCGCGGCACGCACTCCGGCGTTGGTGGCATCTACGACGACGACCCCCGTCGCAACCCCGATGCCAACCTCCTCACCGAGGTCGGCTACGTGGAGATCATCAACCGGGGTCTCAAGGCAATGGACCCCACCGCGGTCACCCTCTGCATGGAGCACGAACTACCCATCGTGGTGTTCGACCTGATGACACACGGCAACGTGCGCTCCATCCTTCTGGGGGAACCGATCGGTACGCTGGTTCGGTGACCGGTCCAATTCTGCGCAGTAAACGGCCCACGGGGGAGAGTGCGCGATGAGTGAGACGCTCGATCTCATCCTCATGGAGGCCGACGAGAAGATGGCCAAGGCCGTCTCGCACACCAAGGCCGAGTTCGCCAACGTCCGCACCGGCAGGGCCACCCCGTCGATGGTCGAAAAGCTCACCGTCGATGCCTACGGCAGCGAGGTGCCGCTCCAGCAACTTGCCGGGTTCTCGGTGCCCGAGGCCCGCCTCCTGGTCATCTCACCGTTCGACAAGACAATGCTCAGCGCCATCGAGAAGGCCATCCGCAACTCGGACCTGGGCCTCAACCCCGCCAACGACGGCGTGGTGATCCGCCTGTCAGTGCCGCCGCTCACCGAGGAACGCCGCCGCGAGTTCGTGAAGCGGGTAAAGGGCTACGCCGAGGACGGCAAGGTGGCCATCCGCAATCTGCGTCGTGCCGCAAGGCACGATTTCGACGCCGCTCTCAAGGACGGCGATGCCACCGAGGACGAATTGGCGCGCTCGGAGAAGGAACTCGACCGCATCACCCACTCCCACGAGGCAGAGATCGACGACTCGCTGGACCACAAGGAGAAAGAACTCCTCGAGGTCTGAGCTCGCGCTCGGCCCGCTCAGGAAGGTACGGAGGTCGCAATGCCCAACGACGAGGACTCCGCCGAGGAGCGCCGGACCGACCCCAGCGAGGGGGTACGGATCATCGGCGCCGAAGAGGCACAGGCCGCGGTCGGTCGTGAGGACGTGGCCCCGCGCCTGCCCACCGACGCTCCCCGCTTCGGGGATCGACCGGAACAGCCGGCCGCCGACGGGCCCCGCCCGGCCATCCGCTTCCCGTTGTCGAACACCGCGGATCCAAGTGCGGTGGAACGCCAGGCGGTGGTGCCCGTGGAGCCGGTGATGCCCCATTGGACCGATCCGCCCACCGGCGAGGTGCCGCGGGCGTTCGCCGCCACCCCCGCCGACGACTACGACGACCTGGACGAGGATCTCGACGCCTGGTCGTCGTTCACCTCCAGCCAACCCCGCTGGCGCGGCGAGGGCCCGACGCTCGATGACGGTGACGGTCACGACTTCGCGGGCTTTCGCGACGACACCAATCCCGCAGCCTTCGAGCCGGCCCCGGAGGAGGACTTCTTCTCCTACGACGACAGCGCCTACGACGACCCCGACGACGACTACAGCGCGGCGCCGGCCACCACGCGCATCTCCAGCGACCCCCGTCGTGCCGCACCCCGTTCCCGGCCCGCCGCCGCGGCCTCGACCGGCGGCCGCGACGTGCCCACCGCCGTGGCGGTGGGAGCGGGCATCGCCGCAGTGTTCCTGGTGCTCGCCAAGGTCGGGCCCGAGGCGGTGCTCGGCCTGGTCGTGCTGATCCTGGCCGCCGCGGTGGTCGAACTGTTCAACGCGCTGCGCCGGGGCGGGTTCCAACCCGTGGCTCTGGTGGGCATCACCGCCACCGTCCTGCTGCCCCTCGCCGTGTACGCCAAGGGCGAAGTCGCCTACCCGCTGGTGTTGGGCCTCACCGCCATGGCGGTGCTCGGCTGGTTCCTCGTGGGTGCGGGCGGCGATGACTCCCCGGTGCTCGGCGCCGGCTCGACCCTGCTCGGCGTGGGCTACGTCGGCGTCCTCGGCTCCTACGCCGCCCTTTGCCTGGCTTTGCCCGACGGGCTCGGTGTGCTCTTCGGCGCGGTGCTGGGCGCGGTCGGTGCCGACGTGCTGGCCTTCTTCGTCGGAAGGTCGAGGGGGACGCGCCCGCTCTCCTCGGTGAGCCCCAACAAGTCGGTCGAGGGGTTCGTCGGCGGGATCGCCGGCGCGGTGCTGGGGTTGCTGCTGCTGAAGTTCGGCGTCACCCCCTGGAAGGAGTTCGCCCTTCTCAAGATCGTTCTCATCGGTGTGCTCGTGGCCGTCGCCGCCACCATCGGGGATCTGTGCGAATCGCTCCTCAAGCGGGACCTCGACATCAAGGACATGGGTTCGGTGCTGCCCGGCCACGGGGGAGTGCTCGACCGCTTCGACGCCATGCTCTTCGTGCTCCCGACCGTGTACTACTCGTTCCTGTTGTTCCACCCCTGAACAGCCCCTCGTCGCCCCACGTCCCGGCCTCAGCCCACCGGTCCGGATCGCTGGCTGGCCATGCGGTCGATCACCTGGCGAGCGCAGGCCCGCGGGAGCGTCCCCGGCGCCCACCGGTAGCCTGAACCGGTGCGCACTGTCGCCGTCTGCGGCGCCACCGGGTCCATCGGAACCCAGACCCTGGAGGTCATCGCGGCCCAGGCCGACGAATTCGAGGTCGTCGCCCTCGGGGCCGGTGGCGGCAATCTCGATCTGCTGGTCGCCCAGGCCGGAGCCGTGCGCCCCAAGTTGGTGGCCGTCGCCGACCACCGGGCCGCGCAGGCGGCCGATCTCGCCGCCCGTCTCCCGGGTGGGACCGAGCTGCTGACCGGCCCCGATGCGCTGGCCACGATCGCCACCGCCGCCGACGTGATCGTCAACGGCGTGGTCGGCTTCGCCGGCCTGGGAGTGACCCTCGCCGCCCTCGAGGCGGGCAAACGACTGGCGCTGGCCAACAAGGAATCGCTCATCGCCGCGGGACCCGTGGTGCAGCGGGCCCGCCAGACGCCGGGCGCCGAACTGATCCCCGTCGACTCCGAACACTGCGCGGTGCACCAGTGTCTGCGGGCAAACGACGCCGCCGAACGGCTGGCGCGGATCGTGCTGACGGCCTCGGGTGGACCGTTCCGGGGCCGGACCCGCGCCGATCTGGCCGAGGTTTCCGTGGCCGACGCCCTGGCTCATCCGACCTGGTCGATGGGCCCGAAGATCACGGTGGACTCCTCCACGCTGATGAACAAGGGCCTCGAGGTGATCGAGGCGCACGAGTTGTTCGGCGCCTCCTACGACCAGATCGAGGTGGTGGTGCA
>JANMIX010000796.1:0-8458 GCA_031376015.1 Acidimicrobiia bacterium
GGGCCACGCGCCGGGCGCGGGAGCGGCGGGCCATGGCCACGGTGGAGCAGGTGATGGCCGAGGTGATCGAGGAGCGCCGGCGCGCCGGCCGGTTGGGGAACACCGGTGATTTCCTCGACCGGATCTGGGAGGCCTGGGCGGGAGAGGACGACGCGGCACGCACCGTGGGTGTCGCCCGCGATGTGATCCTGGTGCACTCCGGCGCCCAGTCGAACCTCTACGCGGCGCTGGCCTGGACGTTGATCGAGATGGTTCGCCGCCCCGAACTCGTGGCCGCCGGGCGTACCGGTGACGAGACCCTGCTGGGTCGCTGTGCCAATGAGGCCATCCGGCTGCGGCAACGTTCGATCACCCTGCGCGAAGTCTTGCGTCCGCTGGATCTCGAGTTGGAGACGGGCCGCTACCGGCTCGGCCGCGGCGCCCTGCTGACGACGATGCTGGCGTGCACCAACACCACGGCGGTGCCGGGCCTGGAGTCCTTCGATCCCAACCACTACGAGCCCCACCGCCGCACGCTCGCTCCCGACGTGGTGGCGCAGCTACCAACCAAGGAGTTGGTGTCGACCTTCGGCCACGGGCCTCACTCCAGCCCGGCGGCGCGGATCTCGATCTCCGCGATCGTCGAGGCCACCGGCGCTTTGATCGAGCGGTACGACCTTTCCCTGATCGACCGGGATCCGGTGCCGAGGAGGCGCCAATTGGGCGGGGTGGCCCGCGCCCAGGGGGGAGCCCGCCTGAGCTACCGGCTCCGGTCGCCGCTGCCGGGCTAGACGGTGGACGTCGTCGCGGCGGTGCACAACGCCACGAACTCGGCGTGCTGCGCGGTGTCGAGCGCAGCCAGGTCGGCGCCGACGAGTCGGTTGGTGCACGCCTCCGCCCGCGCCCACCCCTCCGCGATCCCGGCTGGGGTAGCCACGTCGGTGGCCCAACCGAAGAGGCCGGCCATGGCCGGGGAGCGGTACCGCACGAGGTCGTCGAGGGCCAGTCCCTCAGCGAGCACCGCCACACCGTGGCGGGCCATCCGCAGTTCGCGCAGGGCGTTGAGTTGGTGCAGGGCTGCCGCCCGGGGATCAGCGGGCACGGGAAGCGCGCGCCATCCGGCGAACAGGGGCGCACCCGCGGGGTTGGCGGCGGCCACCACCATGCCGGCCAGTTCGGCCAGCCGGGCCCAGTCGACCCCCTCGGCGAGGTGGGCCTTCGCCCAACGCTCGGCGGCGCCGGCCCATGCCTGGGCGGTCGCCGCCCGCGAGGCCACTGCGCCGCTGGCCTCCCAGGCCGGGCGCACGACGGCGGGGTTGAAGAACACGAGCGCGGCTGCCACGACGTCGGCGTCCACGTCACCGAGCACGCCACCCCGTCCACCGAAGTAGAAGTCGATGCCGTTGTAGCCCGCCTCGGTCGAGGCGGCGTAGGTCGAACCCGCGAGCATGAAATGGCTGGGCAGTCCGCTGATGCAGCCGGCGGTGGCCTCGGCGGTTTCGACGGCGGTCTCGTCAGTGGTCATGGCGGCGCACGCTACCCGTGCCCGAACCGGCAAGCGACCTTCTCGGGTTGCTGGTGCTCGGCTCCCGGCACCGCCGGCGCCGGGCGAACGCTCCCTCAGGGAACGCCGGCGTCGCCCCGCACCAGGGTGCGATACAGGTCGGCGTACAGGCCGCCGGCGTCCAGCAGTTCGTGGTGCCGGCCGCGCTCCACAATGCGTCCGCCGTCCACCACCAGGATGAGGTCGGCCTCGATGATGGTCGACAGCCGGTGCGCGATCACGATGGAGGTCCGGCCCTCGAGGGCGTGGGCCAGGGCGGCCTGCACGAGGTGCTCGTTCTCACTGTCGAGGTGGCTGGTGGCCTCATCCAGCACCACCACGCAGGGATCCTTCAGCAGCATCCGGGCGATGGCCAGCCGTTGTTTCTCCCCACCCGAGAGGCGGTACCCGCGTTCGCCGACCAGCGTGTCGTAGCCCTCGGGGAGGGACATGATCACGTCGTGGATCTGGGCGGCACGGCAGGCCGCCTCGATGTCCGCGGTGGTGGCGTCGGGGCGGGCGTAGCGCAGGTTGGACAGCACCGTGTCGTGGAACAGGTGGGGGTCCTGGGCCACCACCCCGATGGCGGACCGCAGCGAGGCCTGGGTGACGTCGCGCACGTCGTGGCCGTCGATGCGCACGGCGCCCCGTTCCACGTCGTAGAGCCGGGGTACCAGCGAGGAGATGGTGGTCTTGCCCGCACCGGAGGGACCCACCAGCGCCACCAGTTGCCCCGGCTCGATGGTGGCGCTGACACCGTGGAGCACCCAGCCGGTGGGCGCGTCCGAAAGGGCCCCGTTCGACATCGGGTTCTCCAGCGAGGCGACCGACGTCGACGCTGCCGTCGGGTAGCGGAACCAGACGTCATCGAACGCGATCTGGCCACGGGGGCGGGCCAGGTCGATGGCGTCGTCGCGGTCGGTGATGGCGAGGGGAGCGTCGAGCACCTCGAACACCCGCTCGAAGCTCACGAACGCGGTCATCAGATCGACCCGGGCGTTGGTGAGTGAGGTGAGCGGGCCGTAGATGCGAGCGATGAAGGACCCCAACGCCACCATCGTGCCGATCGTGATGGCCCCCGAGACCACCAGCCGGCCGCCCACGAGGTACACCGCCGCAGTGCCCACGGCACCGACCAGTCCGAGAGCGATCATGAACACCCGCCCGTACATGGCCGACAGCACACCGATGTCGCGGACGCGGCCGGCCCGGCCCGAGAATTCGCGGACCTCGTCGTCGTGGCGGCCGAACAACTTCACCAACAGTGCGCCGGCCACGTTGAAGCGCTCGGTCATGGTGGTGTTCATCTCGGCGTTGAGGTTCATGCCCTCGCGGGTGATGGCCTGGAGTCGTGTCCCGACACGTTTGGCGGGCACGATGAAGAGGGGCAGCAGCGCCAGCGACAGCAGGGTGAGGCGCCACTCCAGGAAGGCCATGGCGCCCAAGGTGAACGTGAGCGTTACCATGTTGGCCACCACTGACCCGAGGGTGCCGGTGAGGGCCCGCTGAGCGCCGATCACGTCGTTGTTCATGCGGCTGATGAGGGCACCGGTCTGCGTCCGAGTGAAGAAGGCGATCGGCATCCGCTGGGTGTGGTCGAACAACTGGACCCGCAGGTCGAAGATGACGCCCTCACCGATCCGGCTCGACCACCACCGCTCCACCATCGACAGTGCCGCGTCGAAGAAGGCGATGCCAACCATGCCCAGCGCCAGCCAGGTGACCAGGGAGGCATCTTCGCGGGGGATGGCGTCGTCGAGGATGGCGCGAACCAGGAGCGGGGGGCCGAGACCCTCGATGGCCTCGAGCACGATGATCACCAGGAACCCGATGAGCATCCCCTGGTAGGGCTTGGCGAAGCGCACCACCCGCCGCACCAGGACGCGGTCGAAGCTCTTGCCCTTTACCGCATCGGCATCGAAGCCCAGTGCCCCGTGGGCGCCCATTCGCATCATCGGCGCTCAGGCTACGGCTGCGGTGCCCCAAAGCCGGAGTCCGCGCCGCTCAGGCGGCGAACGGGCTCGGTTCGGTCACTCGTTGCGGGGGGCCGCCAGGGTGTTGCACATGTCGGCCATCAGGTGAGCGTTGGCCGAGATCCGCTCCAGCATGTGGTGACGCCGGGTCTCGTCGATCATTCCTCCGTCGCGCAGCAGGAGGTCGGCGAACCCGGCGATGGAGCTGAGGTGGCCCCGTAGGTCGTGGGCGAGCCGGGCGGCGGCGACCTGCAAGTCCTCGGGCAGGTTGGCGGGCTGGTCCGTGGGGTGCGTGACGAACTCTCGCACCAGGCGCCCGACCAATTGGTCTTCGTCGAGACCCAAGGCCGAGACGGCTGACGGACTGGCCGCCAGGATCACACCGGAGGGAACCTCCACGGCCGCGATCGGTGCATCAGGTTCGAACCCCGACCACCGGTCATCTGACCCCTGGAGCGACCGCGGATCGTCTTGCTCGTTCATCGCCGCTCCTCATGTCCGCGTGGGCGCAGCAGTGTAGCGGCGCGTCACGCGACGCTCCCGGAGCGGGTGAGCGCGACAGGTGGTCAGGGGCGGGGCGTCGAAGCGGTCCGCGGAGCGCGGCCACCGAACGCCAGGCTCACCCCGGCGAGCGCCATTCCGAGGCCGCCGAGCTGGGCCAGCATCATGACGGTCCACCAGAACTCGTTCAGCTCGCCGCCGCAACTCTCCTCGACCGCCCTGCCGCCGTCAACGCCGGCGGCACCACTGCCATCATCGCAGCTCGGCAAGGTTCAGGAGCTGACGATCTCTACGGGATCGACCTGCGCAATGGAGCGGTCGAACAACTGACGGACACCTCGAACGTCGACGAGAAATCACCGGCGTTTCTCCCCGACGGGCGGGTTGTCGTTGCTGGCACTCGCCCGCTGCTTGAGCGTCACTCGCTTGATCCTTCGTTCGCGTTCATCGGGACGATCGATCTCGCTACTCGTGCCATTGCGCATCTGGACGCGCCGAACATCTATCCCGTCACGGTAGGAGTGTCCTCAGATGGGACGCGTCTCCTGGTGGCGAGCGAGGCAGACCCGACCCACGACTCAGTCGAGGTGAGCGTGGTCCTGGGAAATTTCGGCGGACACTTCCACGAGTTCATCCACGGGTCGATCCCATGGGCAACGCTCTCGCCCGACGGCCACTCGGTCTGCTACTGGGACGGAAGACGGGTGCTGGTCACCGACGCGCGAAGGTGCGCCGGCCGCTCCGAGCGATGCTCCTATGTGTTGTCAAGGGGCTCCGGCGGTGCTGGCAGACCAGTGATGGGCCACTCTGTGAGGGCGAGCGCTTATCAGGCCATGCGGTGCCGGTCGGGGTGGTGGAGCGGCGGGTCGGCGGATCGTTCGAAGGACAACCCGGAGGTGTCAGGCAGTTCGTGGGCCAGACCCGCTGCTCCGATCTTGGCTACGTGCGCGGGAGGTGCTTGTAGGTCTCGCGGGCGACGTAGCGCTTGAGGACGCGCATGATCTCGGGCTTCGACAGTCCCTCATCGAGGCGGCGCTGCACGTAGACGCGGGTGCGGTCGTCTGA
Source organism: Acidimicrobiia bacterium (assembly GCA_031376015.1). Lineage (GTDB taxonomy): Bacteria > Actinomycetota > Acidimicrobiia > Acidimicrobiales > JACDCH01 > JANMIX01. The sequence goes on from JANMIX010000796.1 coordinate 5,062, forward strand.
GCCCATGCGGGTGAACACGATGCGCCACAGGGCGTGGTTCGCTTGGCGGTTCCCGCCCCGGTTGAGTCGGTAGCGGTTGGTGGTCTTACGACGGGGAGCGGTGCGACACCACAGAGGTGCGCCCACGCCGCTTCGGAGCGGACGCGCTCCGCGTTGTCGCGGGAGGCGACAAGCAAGATGGCGGCGGTGTCGATGCCGACGCCGTCTCGAGCAGGCCCGGCGCGGTGGCGGTGACGAGCTCGGCGAGGAGCGTGTCGAGACGGTCGCTGTCTTGGCTGAGCGCGACAGCGCGCCGGCCCAGGGTGCGCATCGCCAGCTTCGTCGCGTACAGGACCGGGTCACTGTCCGCTCGCGGGCGCAGGGCGGCGGCTTGGGCGGCGAGGTGCTTCTTGAGTACACCGGCGAACTGGTCGCGCAGTTCGTCAGGGGCGCAGAAACCCAGGTGGCGTAGCTGGTTCAGGCACGCGATGCGCGAATCGCGACCGGAGCGCTTCGCGACCAGCAACACCCGCATCGCCTCCCCATTGCCGTCACCAGTCTTGGCGACACCTGTGGCGCGGTCACTGATCACCGCCCGGCCCGCTTCGACCGCGTCAAGTGGTCGGACTTCCCGCGCATGCGCCGCGCTTGACGGTTCGGGCGATCCACCTCGATCACCGCCACCCCGCGGGCGGTGAGGTGACGAGCGAGACCGGCCCCATAGGCGCCTGTGCCCTCGACCCCGACCTGCTGCAGATCTCCGAAGCCGGCAAGCCAGTCGTGCAGCGCGGCGAACCCCGCTGTCGTGGTCGGGAACGACTCGACACCGAGCACTCCGCCGTTCGCGTCAAGTGCCGCGGCGACATGGGTGTCGAGGGGGGGAGTCGACACCGCCGGTCACCGCGCGCGTCTCTACGATGGTCATGGCTATCCCTTTCTCTCTTCAACGTGATGGAGGGGTGGCACGCACGTCCCGGGAAGGAGGCCGTGCCGAGCCCGCTGCGCTAACAGCGAACTCGGTCACCCTCTGGAACGGGGCGTGCCACTTTCTGGACACCCACGACCCGACCGACAAGCACCGCGAAGACATCGAGTGCCACGACGAGTCAGACCAGACCGCAGGAGCCGCCGAACGTAGCCACCCACCACAGCGAGCTGGTGGACCACGACCGAAGGCACCCCCGCAGTCTCACTGGCAGATCGGGATGCCCGACGCGATGCTCGCGTCTCCTCAGGGATTAGGGCCGATCGACGGATCTGGGAGGGCGGTCGCTAGCCATAGAGCGTTGGAGTCGCGTGTTCTGTGCGGGTCCCGTCATGAGCGTGGGCCTCTGGTGAGAGACAACGCGAGGTCGCAGGCTGCAGTCGGATCGAGACGGGCCGCGCGTTCCTGGGCAGCGGCCACCTCGGCGGCCGGGAGCGACCTGGTGGCGTCGGCCAGGAGGCGGTGCCACTGGTCGCGCTCGCTCGGGAAGACGGTCCAGCCGATGTCATCGAGGTCGCGGTGGTGCCAGATGAGGAGTGCGAGGGCATCCGTGCTCCGCCGGTCCCCCCAGGATGCCAAGCCGACGGCGTGCACGGCCATGGTTCTCACGATCCGGCTGGAGGTGTCTTGGAGAACGACCGCAGCGTTCGCGAGCGCTGACTCCGTCTTGCCCATCTGGGCCTGCACGTTCGCGAGATTCAGCAGGCGAACTGTCCGCGCCGGCGAGTCCGTTGATTCGTCGGCCAGCGCGGCGTATAGAGGCTCGGCCTCATCGAAGCGGCCCTGCTCACCGAGGGCAAGGGCTTCGAGATGCAGCCACGCCGACGTCGGTGGCCCGTGATGGCGATGCCAGCGCGTGATCAGGCGCATCGCGTCGAGGTGCCGCGCCTCGCGGAGGTGCACGACGGTGAGAGCGAAGTCGTGCCCCTCGGCTGCATCATCGGCTCGGCCCGCGGCGATCCGGTCGGCCGAGCCGGCGATGAACCGTTTGGCGCTGTCGAGATCGCCGGTGGCCGATGCGTTGACGGCCGCTGCTTGGAGCAGCAGCGCCAGGGTTTCGTTCACGTCACCATCGAGCTCCAATGCGCGCTGAAGGAAGGCGGCGTAGCGACGAGGCCCTAGGCGCGAGTACCAAGGCGCAAACGTCCACGCCAGGCGTTGGCGGGCGGCGGGGTCCACATCCGAGTCCTCGATCAGGGCGACCGCTGTCGGCGCGACCTGGTCGAACTCGGTCGAGTCTGCGTCGACGGGTAAGCGGCGACTGCCGGCTGCATCGGTGCAGTCCGATACAAGCGCCCGGGTCACAACGCTCCGCGCCGGCCCGAGGTCGGGAAGAGCAGCGGCAAACGCTCTGATCGTTTCCAGCATCCGCAAGTTGGGTTCGTCATAGACGAGAAGCGAGCGGCGCACCAGGTCGGCAACTACTGGGTCCACCTGCTCGATGCTGATGCCGGCGCCCCGTAGCGCCGCGGTGGCCGTGCGACGAGCGATCGGTGACGCTGCTACGGCAAGCGCGGCCAGCGCCCGTCGCGCTGTTTCGTCGAGGGCGCGGACGCTCCAATCGATCACAGCGTGCAACGACACGTGCCTGTCGGCCCGACCTCGCGCCCGGAATGGGACATCTTTCGCGACTAGCCCGTGACCCACCACCTCGGCCAGCTCCACCAGCGGCAGAGTCCACGCCATCGCCGCGACCAGCTCGACCGCAAGCGGGAGACCATCGAGCGCCCGGACGATGAGGTCAACGACCTCGGCGTCCCCGTTGGCGACGTTGATCGTCGCCACCTGCGAGGCACGCTCGATAAAGAGCCGGCCGGCGTCGCTAGCAAGCACCGCGGCGGCATCGCCATGCGACGGCAACGAAAGACCACCGACGTGGACGAGCCGCTCGTCGGGCAAGGCGAGTGGTTCACGCGACGTGCACAGCACGTGGAGGCTTGGGCAGCCCGTGAGCAGCTCGTCCACGAACTCCGCGCATTCGTCGATCACCTGCTCGCAGTTGTCGACCACCACCAAGGCCGCCACAGCCGCGAGGAGCTCGCCCAAGGCTTGGATCGGATTGTCGGCGCCGGCAGGCCCGAGGACGCCAAGCGCCGCCCGGAAGGCGTCCTCGACCTCTGTCCGGTCGGTCGCGACAGCGAGATCGACGAACCAGCTGGCAGCGAATCCCTCAGGCGGTGCCATCGTCGCCTCGACGGCCAAACGCGTCTTGCCCGCACCTCCCGGCCCGACAAGGTTGACGAGGCGGTGGTGGGCGACCACGGACCGTAGGTCACGCAGGTCGGCCTCCCGACCGACGAACGTCGTTCGATACCGCTCGAACGACGGCGCGCCGAGTCGCAGCGCGCGGGGTGTGGTGGTGGCGCCCAAAGGGCCTCGCAGCGCGAAGAGCCGAACCGGAGTGTCGAAGTCGCGGATCTTGTACAGCCCAAG
>JANMIX010000002.1:0-3263 GCA_031376015.1 Acidimicrobiia bacterium
ACGGCCGCGCCGCCGTGCAGGCCGGGGCCGGCATCGTGGTCGACTCGGTCGCCGAGGACGAGGACCTGGAGTGCCACAACAAGGCCCAGGCCCTCCTCGCCGCCGTGCCCACGGCCCGCCGGATGACGGCCGCGCGCAGAGCCGCCGGGCGGGCCGGCTGACCGAGCGAGCGCCAGCGAGCCGGGCAGCGATGGGTTCGGGACTTTGGGCACTTCCCGGTTGCCGGCGGCGACGCCACACTGAGCCGGAGAGGGAGGTTCTGCAATGAAGGTTCGAGAGATCATGACGGCCCCCGTGCTCACCGTGCGACCCGACAATTCTTTCGCCGAGGTGGTCGATTGCCTGTTGCGTGCCGGCGTCAGTGGCGCCCCCGTGGTTGACACCGAAGGGCAGGTGTTGGGCATCGTCACCGAGGCCGATCTGGTCACACGTGAGGCCTATGGTTACCGGCGCCGGCGGGCGCTCGGGTTGGTGGCCGACTATCTGCGGGGACGTGATCCCCATTGGGTCCGTAAGAGCGCCGGGCGCAACGCCGCCGACTTGATGACGGTCGGCGTCGAGAGTGCGGCGCCCGACGAAGAGGTGGCAGCGGTGGCCCGGCGGATGCTGGAGCACGGCTACAAGCGGCTCCCGGTGATCGACCACGGCAGGCTGATCGGCATGCTCACCAGAGCGGACCTGCTGCGGCTGTTCCACCGCAAGGACATCGACCTGGCCGTCGACATCGAGCGACTGCTCCGAGATCCCCTGCGGGCACCGGAGACCCACCAGGTGCACGCCACCGTGGTGGATGGGGTGGTGACCCTGGAGGGCACCGTCCTGTGGCCGAACGACGTTCCGTTCTTCGAGGCGGTGGTGGCGAAGCTGCCGGGCGTGGTGGCAGTCGAGAACCGTCTCTCGGCCAGGGAGGCGGAGCCGACGCTCGAAGAGAACGTCTGGTTCGGCTGAGCGCAGGTCGCGGTTCGGCTGCTCGGATCCGAGGCGGGAAGCGGGAGGCGGGAAGCGGGAGGCGGGAGGCGGGAAGCGGCGTTCCCCAACTCGCACGGAGGCCTACGGCGCGCCGGGGACTTTCGCCTCGTGCTCGATGACCGCCAGCACCGCCCGCGCCAGGCGGTCGGCGCCGGCGCGGCTGAGGTGGATGCCGTCAGGCTGGCGCACGTTCTGAGGGACGCCGTGGTCGTCGGGGAGGTAGGTCGCGTACCGACCGGCCGCGTCGCTGAACAGGGAGCGGCTGTCGAAGAATTCGACCCAGGGTCGGCGCGCCGCCTCGCTCCGGTAGATCTCATCGAGCAGGTCCATGCGGCTGCTGAAGGCGGCGTCGCGCATCACCGGTTGGCCCACCCACAGCACAAGGCGATTCTCGGCGTGCAACTGGTCCATGACCGCGCCCACCCGTCGGGCGTACTCGGCCTGCCAGCGCGGATCGCTGGTGCGCTGCAGGTCGGTGCCGTCGGGTAGTTCCATCCCCTGGGCATCGTTGGCACCGAACATCACCAGCGCCACGTCGGGGGTGCCCTCCACGTCACGGGCCAAGGCGGCGGGCCAGTCGAAGAAGTCGGGTCGGGCCAGGCCGGTGGCGATCTGGTAGTGCAGCGTGGGGCTGATGAGACCGGTCGCGTTGGCGTAGCTCACGAGCGACTCACCGAAGTCGCGTGCCACGGAGTCGCCCGCGATCAGCAGCCGGAGGCGGTCCGTCGGGGTCGGGGTCCGCAGCGTCGGCCGGACCGCGGCCAGGGCCGCTGGCGTCGCGGAGGGCGGCGACGAGGTGGGCGACGACGCAGGCGCCGGTGTCGACGCTCGCGGCGAGTCATCCTCGGGAGAGAACAGGTCGGCCAACGACCGGAGCCGGTGCAACTGCAGCACGTGGGATACCGACCGGATGGGCTCCCAGATGGCCAGTGAGTGGTCGCGGCCGGTCCCGAACGGCTTGCGCTCCGCCCGGGCCACCATGGCATCGGCGTTGACCAGCGCCGCGAGAGCCAGGCCCGCCACCATGATCATCAGCACGCGCCCAGCGCGCATCTCCCCGGCACGAGGTTGCCACCCGGGCCGCATCGCCCGGACGGCGGAATGGGCGCGAGGCCGGCGAGTCGGTGATCCGTCGGTGCGGGGCGGTGCGACCCCCACCGGGCGGGCGTAACTGGGATGCCAGCGGCTGCGCTCGGCCGGCTTGCGGGCGTGACGGGGGGTGGTGGAGGCCATCAGAACTGGAAGTAGATGAACGGGGCCACACCGGTGGGGCCGAGGGCGTCGATGACGGTGAGCGTGGCGGCGACGGCACCGACCTGGGCAGCCGGACGCCACGTGGTGAACCGGGACCACTGTTCCGCCGCAGCGGGCACCGGCGTGCTCCGAAGTTGCACATAGAGCGAACCGGCGATGAAGACCACGGCGTAGAAGGACACCAGCGTCGTCGGGCCGCCGCCACCGACGATGCGACCCACGATGTCGAAGGCCGTGCCCAGACTGTCGGCCCGGAAGAAGATCCACGACAGGCAGACCACGTGGAACGTCAGGAACCAGCGAAACACCTTGGTGAGGGCCACGGGCAGACCGATGGCGGGACGCACCGCCGCCCACCAGGCGCCGAGGTAGCGCTCAGCGACGAGGGCGGCGCCGTGGATCGCGCCCCAGACCACGAAGGTCCATGCCGCGCCGTGCCAGAGACCACCGAGGAGCATGGTGAGGAACAGGTTGCGGTACGTGCGGTTCACGCCGTCGCGGTTGCCGCCCAGGGGCACGTAGAGGTAGTCGCGCAGCCACCGTGACAGCGTCATGTGCCAGCGCCGCCAGAAGTCCCGCAACGACAAGGCCCGGTACGGAGCGTCGAAGTTGCGGGGGAACCGGAAACCGAGCAGCAACGCACAGCCGATGGCGATGTCGGTGTAGCCCGAGAAGTCGGCGTAGATCTGCACCGCGTACCCGTAGACGCCCAGCAGCAGATCGAAACGTCCGTGCAGGCTGGGCTGACCGAAGGCGGGGTCGACCAGATGGGTCGCCAGGTTGCTGGAGATCACGTCCATCTTGAACAGGCCCGCGGCGCTGAGCTGCACGGCTTCGGCCGCCGGCACCCGCCGGGGGTCGGGGCGGCGGGACAACTGCGGTGCGAATTCCGACGCCCGCACGATGGGCCCGGCGACCAGGTGGGGGAAAAATAGGATGAACAAAAGGAAATGCGCCAAGTTGCGCTCGGCCGGTATCTTGCGCCGGTACACGTCCACCGTGTAGCTGATCGCCTCGAAGGTGTAGAACGAAATGCCGAC
>JANMIX010000003.1:0-4336 GCA_031376015.1 Acidimicrobiia bacterium
CGGGCGGCGTTGGCGGCGAGATCGCCGAGGACGTCGGCCATCGTGGGGGAGAACTTCGGGTCGTCGTCGTTCGCGTCGCCCAGTCCGCCGGCCGGCTGAGGCAGGCCGGTGGTGGTCATCAGGTGCAGTGCCAGCCCGTGGGCGCGGATCACCTCGGCGACGTGGGCGGTGTACTCGGCGATCGACCACGTCGCCGGCGCCGGCCGAGTGTGGGTGACGGTTTCGGGCAACCCGTCGGCCGCCCAACCGAACAGCTCGGCCGCGTGGCGCACCGTGGCCCGCGCGTCGTCATGCGTGTAGGCGTCACCGTCGAAACGGCAACGCTCACACCGTTCTGCCACCGGCCCGTTCACCAGAGGCTCAGACGCCGGCGGCCTTGGCCAGCTCGTCGAGGGCGTCCTGCAGACCTTCGGCCAGCTCCCAGGCGTCGGGGATCAGGTCGGAGCAGGCCACGACACCGAAGTCGAGGTGGTCGAGATAGCTCATCACGGTGATGTTGAGTCCGCTGCCGTCGAAGATCGGGCCCATCGGGTAGTGCGCCAGCAGGCGGGCGTCGGCCGACCACAACGGGAACGGTGGGCCCGGCACGTTGGAGATCGTCAAGTTAAACAGTGGGCGGTGCCGGCTGGCGAAGCGACCCCGGGAGTAGAGCCGGGCCGCCAGGCCGGCCACGCCGGGCGCCGCGAACTCGGCCCAGTCCTGCAGCGCGTCGGCGCCCACGGCGTGGAGCTCCTTGGCCTGCTGGGTGCCTTGGTTGATGGCGGCGATGCGTTCCACGGGATCGTCCAGGTCGGTGGCCAGCGAGCAGAACATGTTCGAGACCTGGTTGCCCGCCGCGCCCTTCAGTTCGTCGGGACGTACGGACACCGGCACCATGGCCACCAGGGGACCCTCGGGATGCTCGCCGCGGGCATCGAGGTAGCGACGCAACGCACCGCCGCACAAGGCCAGCACCACGTCGTTCACCGTGACCCCCAACGCGTTCTTCACCTGCTTCACTTCGGCAAGCGACACCGAGGTGAAGGCGAAGGTCCGCTGCGGCGTGAGGGCGGCATTGAACGAGGTTCGAGGGGCGCTGAATGCGCTGGGGGTGACGATGTCGCCGAGGCGGGTGGCGACTGCCTTGCGGGCGTTCGACGATTCGATGGTGCGGCGCACCGCCTTGGCCACCACCCACGGTTGGCGAGCCAGTGAGAGCGCCGCGAACCCCAGCTTCTCCACGTTGGAGGGATCGTGCTCGGGGGTCCACTCCTCCGCGGGCTCGGGCGCGGCCTCGCCGGGCGCCAACTGCAGCATGGCCACGGTGATCTCGTTGCCCGACACCCCGTCCATGGCGGAGTGGTGCACCTTGGTGAGCACGGCGACATGGCCGTCCTCGAGGCCTTCGATGATCCAGGCCTCCCAGAGGGGCCGGGACCGGTCGAGTTGGATGGCGTTGACGCGGGCCACCAGCTTGGCCAGTTCCTTGGGCCCGCCGGGGGAGGGCACGGCGATGTGGTGCAGGTGCCGTTCCAGATCGAAGTCGGGGTCCTCGATCCACAACGGCTGGTGGAGGCCCAGCGGGATCGTGGATAGCCGCCGGCGGAAGGGCGCGGCGAGGTGCAGACGGGAGGCGTAGAAGTCGTGCACCTTCTGGTAGTCGAACCCCCCGGGCACCGTGGAGGGATCGAGGATCAGGAGGCCGGCCACGTGCATGTATGCCGTGGGGGTCTCCATCGAGAGGAAGCTGGTATCCAGACCGGAGAGGCGTTGCATCGCCGCAGTCTCCCTCAGCTCAGCCGTCGGTGCTTTTCGGGCCGGTGAACATCGTGCGGCATTCCTCCAAACCGAGGATCTCGATGTCGTGGCGACGTCGCTGCTCCCAGCGGGGGCGTTCGAGCCGGAACAGCAGCAGGCGCGTCGGAACGCCGCGCCGCAGCCGCAGGTCCTCTCCGTTGGGTTCGTAGCCCGATCGCTCGGTGACCGCCAGCGACGCGGCGTTGTCCTCCCACGCGCTGGTCACCGCCAGGGCGGCCCCCAGTCCAGCGAAGGCCAGGTGCAGCATGGCGGCTCGCATCTCGGTGCCCAGCCCCTGGCCCTGGTACGCCCGGCCCAGCCAGGAGCCCGATTCGAACTTGCCCAGGGCGGGGAAGTCGTCGGCCCACAGGCCTTGGACCCCCACCGGTTGGCCGTCGACCAACACGGCGAACTGCGCCCGCCACGAGGCTGCGGTCCAGGAGCCCCGGCACTCCCAGTAATGCTGCAGCGAGTTGCGCTCGAGGTCACCGGGGTGGGCGTCGGTCCAGGGGACACCGAAGGGCATGGTGGTGGGATCGTGGATCCCGTGTGCGGCCAGGTCAGCCAGCGCGGCCACGAGTTCGTCATCGGGGTACCGCAACTCGAGGATCGGCGTGCGGACCCGTAGCCCGAACAGCGGCCAGTGGCGGGTGAGTGGAGCGCCGAGTGCCATGCCCCGTTCTACGGCTCGAGGGTTACCCGAGGCACGCCATTTTCCACCACGAGCGTGCCGGGGAGACCGAGTGCGTCGAGTTCGCCGATGGCCAGCCCGGTTGCGTGCAGCGACGCCATCTCCCCCTTGTGAGGGCCGGCCAGCACGGCCAAGTCAAGGGCGAGGCCATCACCGTCGGTGGTGGCGTCCACCACGATCACGTCGTAAGAACCATTGGGCAGCACATCGCAATTCGTAACAGAAACGCGTGGCAAACGTCATGCAACCATTTCCCGCCGTCCCGGTCAGAACTGTTGACAGTCACCACCAACAGGAGGTGCAGTAATGCACGATTTCGCTGTCATTGCACTCATGGCCCTGGCCATCGTGAAGGTCGTCGACTTTCTCGGCGACTCGATCAGTGGTCTCCATCGAATGCGGTCGTTGCTGACGTTCGTACTCGGCATCGGCGGCATGTTCCTGCTCGACTACTCCGTCTTCGACGGATGGAACATCGCCGTTCGCGACCACAACACCGGTATCTGGATGACCGGCTTCATCGTGGCGGGTTGCACCGTCGCCTGGAGGGCGATCTTCGGTTACCTCACGCACGACAAGGCGATGGGCGACGAGTCCCTCGGTGCCCACACCGGCTTGCGACGGGCCGCCTGACACATCGCAGTTCCCAATCGGCGAACATGGGCGGATGATCGGCAACGACGGCGACATCCACTCTCTGCTCGTCGAGCTTGACGAGGAGCACGGCGCACTAGAGGCCGTGCTCCTCGCGCGTCCGGAGGCAGCGTGGGACGCACCGACGCCGTCGGAGGGCTGGGCGGTGCGCGACCAGATCGGCCACCTCACCTGGTTCGATGAGCAGGCCCGCATCGCGGCGGTCGATCCCGAGGGTTTCGTGGCCGCACTGGAGAAGGACCTCGAGGACTGGCCAGGCTACATGGCCCGGGCCGCGGCGCTGGGCCGTGACACGCCGGCCCCGCTGCTCTTCGCCGCCTGGCAGACGGCGAGGGGCACCATGCTCGATGCGTTGGACGCACTGCCCGAAGGGACCCGTCTGCCCTGGTATGGCCCCTCCATGAGCGTGCGCTCCTTCGCCACCGCCCGCCTGATGGAGACCTGGGCACACGGCCAGGACGTGTGCGACGCCCTGGATGCGGAGCGCCCACCCAGTGACCGCCTCCGCCACATCTGCCATCTCGGCTTCATCACCCGAGGCTGGAGTTACACGGTGCGCGGCGCCACGGCGCCCGATACCCCGGTACGGGTGACGCTCTCGCTGCCGTCGGGTGCCGAGTTCGTGGCCGGGCCGCCCGAGGCGACCGACGTGGTGAGGGGCATGGCCGAGGACTTCTGCCTGGTCGTGACCCAGCGCCGGCACGTGTCGGACACCGCGCTCGAGGTGCAGGGCGACGCCGCGGCCGGCTGGATGGCCATCGCCCAGTGCTTCGCCGGCGCCGCCACGCTGGCCGAGCCGCGGGGCTGAGCCGCAGGCCGCACTCGGGTTAGAGGTCGGCGAGGAGCTGGAAGGCTTCGGCGGCACCGAGGCCGGCTCGGCGGCCGAAGGTGGCCAGCCGGTCGCGGACGCGGCGCTCGAAGGAGGCCCGCTGCGCGGCTTCCTCGGCGCTGCCGGCCTCGATGCCCATGGTGGAACGCAACTGGCTGCGGTGCTCGTAGAGCGCGGCCAGTTTCACGTCCACGAACCCGTCGACCTGCTCGAGGTGATCGACCTCGTCGGCCTCCCACAGCAGCAGCGCCTCGGGACGCCAGTGCGCCAGGCCCTGGTCGGGATAGAAGTGCGGGTCGCGGGCGGCCACGATCCCCTCCACCGCCAGGATCCCGGCGTGGCGGTGATCGGGGTGCAGCCGGTAGCGCCGCCACGGGTCGTGGCCC
>JANMIX010000013.1:0-4158 GCA_031376015.1 Acidimicrobiia bacterium
AGTCCCGCCACCACCAGCCCCCAACCCACCACCACCATTCCGCCCCAGCAGAACCGTTCCACCCCGACCACCCTGGCGCTGTCGACCACGACCACGGCGGGCCCGACCACAACCAGCACCACCCAGGCCCCGACGGTGACCAGCCCGCAAGCCGCGGCGCAGGGCCTGATGGGCGCCTACCAGGCCAATGACAAGAACGCGGCGGCCAAGTACGCCACACCCGCCGTCGTCGACGGGTTGTTCAAGACTCCCTACAGCCCACCGCCCGGCAGCTCCCAGGGCTGCACCGCGTCGGCCAGTTACTCGACCTGCACCCACGTGGCCGGCAACACCACCTATGAGATGCGGGTGACGAAGGTCGACAGCGTGGGCAACTACGGCGTCTACTACATGAAGATCACCAGGGCCGTCACCACCACGACCGCCCAGCCGAACTGAGGCACACGCCGTCCCTACGGCGGATCAGCCGAAGGCGACCAGCAGTCCGGTCGTCACGTCGTTGATTTCCTGCGCCAGCGCCGCCGCCTCGACACTGGTCAGCCCCAACCCCGACAAGCCCTCGTCCCGAGGTCCGCTGAGCTCCCATCGGGGTGCGGCCGGCAGCCGGGCGGCGATGGATTCGGCCGCGCTCAGCAGCCGGGCGGTGGGACTCGCCTCGTCGGGATCCTTGGCACCCTGTCCCAACCGTGCGGGGCCGTGGTGGCTGGCCACCGCGTCCACGAGGTTCTGCGGGAAGCCCCAGGCGGCAAACACCCTGCCGGCCAACTGTGTGTGGTCCATGCCGAACTCGTCACGTTCCACGACCGAGAGCGGGGTTCCCGTACGTCGGGCCACGATCACCGCCTGATCGAACGCCACCGAGTTCGACCGGAACAGCAGGGCGGAACCCAGGTCGTGAAGGAGGCCGAGGCTGAACGCGTCCGAGGCCCGCAGGCCGGCGCGATCCGCCAGCATCGAGCACCCCGTGGCCACGTGGAGCGAGTGCTCCCAGAAGCCGGTGGGCGTGACCCGCTCACCCTCGTGGAAGAGCCCGGCCGCGGCCGCCGCCGCAAGGGCACGCACGGTGGGGAACCCGAGCACCGTGATGGCGAAGGCCACACTGCCCACCCGGCCCGACAACCCGTAGTACGCCGAGTTGGCCAAGCGCAGCACTCGAGCGGTGAGGGCGATGTCAACCTGGATCACCGCGGCCAGATCCCGCGCCGAGGAACCCGGGTTGTCGGCGATGGCCATGACCCGCATGGCGATCGAGGGTTGGGAGGGGAGGCGTTCGAGTTCCTCCATCAGCGCATCCAGGCGCCACGCCTCCGCCGCCGTCGCATCCCCTGCGTCAGGAAGACCACTCGTCATCGCGTCACCTCGCCCCGACAGGAGGACGCCGGCGCAACCAGTCACTGAAGTCATTGGAAGCCATCGGCCGGCCCAGGTGATAGCCCTGTCCGAACGTACAGCCCAGAGCCCGCAATCGGGCTTCGTCCTCGGCACTCTCGATCCCCTCGGCCACGACCTCCAAGCCCATGGCGCCGGCCACGTCAACCACCGCCGAGATGATGGCAGAGCCGGAGGTCTCGGTGCCCAGGGAGACGAAGGATCGGTCCATCTTCAGCAGATCACCGGGAAAGGACCGCAGCACCGAGAGCGAGGAGTAGCCGGTCCCGAAGTCGTCCATGGCCAACAGCACGCCAGCGGCCTTGAGCTCGGCGAGAACCCGAGCGGCGTTGTCGACGTCGTCCATGAAGACCGACTCGGTCAGCTCGAGACACAGACGGGAGCCCTCGAGCCTCGATTCCGCCAAGGCGTCGGTCACGATGTCGACCAGGGTGGGGTCGGTGAGCTGGCGAACCGAGAGGTTGACGCTCATGTAGCTCGGCGCGGCCGCACCGAAACGATCCTGGAGTATCGCCAGTTGGCGGCACGAGGCCCGCAGTATCCAGCGTCCGAGCCGGTGGATCATGCCGGTGTCCTCGGCCAGCGCGATGAAGCGTTCCGGGGACACCAGGCCGACGGAGGGTCGATCCCACCGGGCCAGCGCCTCGGCGCCGACGACCACGCCGCTGGCCAGGTCGAGGATGGGCTGGAGGTCCACTGTGATGGCGCCGTTGTCGATGGCGCGTCGAAGGTCGGTGGCCATGCTGAGCCGCTGGGCGGTCTGCTCGCGGACCCGTTCATCGAAGAGGGCGACGCGGGACTTGCCCGCCCCCTTGGCCTGGTAGAGCGCCACATCCGCGTCGCGCAGGAGGGCATGGGGATCCCAGTCGCCCGAACCGAGGGCGAGGCCGATGCTGGCGGCCACCTGCAGTTCCCGGCCGGCCACGCGGTACACGGCATCGAAGGCTTCGCTGACCCGGGCGGCGATCCTCTCGGCGTGTGCGCTGTCGTGCACGTCGTGGCAGACGATGACGAACTCGTCGCCGCCGAACCTGCTCACCAGATCGCCAGGGCGGACAGTGGTGTGCAGCCGCTCAGCCACCTCCATCAGCAGACTGTCGCCCGCCTCGTGACCCAGGGTGTCGTTGACGAACTTGAAGTCATCGAGGTCGAGGAACAGCACCGCGACCTCTCGGTTCGCGGCATGGGCCCGCTCCAGGTGGTGCCACAGCAACGATCGGTTGGGCAGGCCCGTGAGCCGGTCGTGGCCGGCCTCGTGCGCCAGGGTGTCCTCGAGCTCCTTGCGGGCGGTCAGATCCTCGACCGAACCGACGAAACCGGCGGGGCCCTGGCCGATCCGCACGGGGGCGACCCGGATCGAGACCCACCGGATCTTGCCGTCGGGGCGCGGCACCCGCACGAGTTCGAGCACCACTTCCTCACCGCGCAACACCTGCTCGAGGGCGGACTCGACGCGGACTCGATCTTCCTCGAGCAGCGCGTCGAGCCAGGAGAGGCCGGCGTTCCCGGAGATCTCCACCCCGAGAATCTCGGCGCAGCGGGAGTTGGCGAAGCCCAACCGAAGGCCTGCGTCGGAACGGAAGATGCCGATGGGGGCCTGCTCGGCCAGGACGCGGAAGCGCTCCTCGGAGAGCTCGAGGTGCTCGGAGAGCACGTCGGCGGCGCGCTCTCGCACCGACAGGGCCCACATGGGTCGATCGACGATCATCGAGGTGATCTGGAGCCGAACCGGCAACGGATCGCCACCCGATTGCTGGAGCAGGGTGTCGAGCGCTCCGGAGGCCTGACTGAGGAAGAGATGGTCGATCTCCTCGGCGGCGCCGGCCACGCCGAGCGCAGCGACATCGCGACCGCGCAGTTCCCCAGCGGGCAGTCGGGTGATGTCGGCGAAGGCCTGGTTGTGCCACACGATGCGGTGATGGGTTCGTCCGCCCTCGCAGGAAACCTCGACGACGGCAAGCGCATCCCGGAGTGACAACGCGAGAGCAGAGATGAGCCCTGCGTCGAACTGTCCCTCCATTTTTCCGTCCCTCCAGCCTTCCATGGCGCCCGCACAAGAGGGATCGGTCGCGAAACGTGGCAGTTGAGCCGATTTCCGGAGAAGGAGGGAGGTCGGAGTAACTTTCCTCGCCATGGCTGAACTGGGCTTTGACGGCAAGGTAGCGATCATCACGGGTGCCGGCGGCGGTTTGGGACGCTCCCACGCCCTGGAACTGGCGAAGCGGGGAGCGCTGGTGGTCGTCAACGACCTCGGCGGCTCGGTGGACGGCGAAGGCGGTTCACACACCGCCGCACAGAAGGTGGTCGACGAGATCAAGGCGGCCGGCGGCGAGGCCGTCGCCAACTACGACTCGGTGGCGACGCCTGAGGGCGGCAAGGCGATCGTGCAGACCGCGCTCGACTCGTTCGGCAAGGTCGAGATCATCATCAACAACGCCGGCATCTTGCGCGACACGTCGTTCAAGAACATGACCCAGGACCAGGTCGAGCCGGTGCTCGACGTCCACCTCAAGGGCGCCTTCTACGTGACGCTCGCCGCCTGGCAGCTCATGCGCGAGCAGAACTACGGCCGCATCGTCAACACCTCCTCGGCGGCCGGCATCTTCGGCAACTTCGGCCAGGCCAACTACGGCGCCGCCAAGATGGGCCTCGTCGGGCTCACCCGCGTGCTCGCCGTCGAGGGCGCCAAGAACAACATCAAGGTGAACGCGATCGCACCGGTCGCGAAGACCCGCATGACCGAGGAGCTGCTCGGCCCGGTGGCCGACA
>JANMIX010000031.1:0-1588 GCA_031376015.1 Acidimicrobiia bacterium
GGTCAGCGGCCAGGGACTGACCTTGAAAATAGAGCTGCAAAACCCGGCCGGCGAAGTCATTGGCCAAGCGGAAATGACCATCAACAACCAGGAGTGGAACAAGCAAAAAGTCGGCCTGACCGCTTCCGCCACCGAGCCGAAAGCCAAACTATTCCTCTGGCTTGAAGGCAAGGGCGCAGTCGGTGAAAGAGGAGACCTTGGAGGGCGAGAGGGTTCGGGGCAGTTCCAGCGGCACGTTCCCAGGGTACGCAACCCCTGTGTCACTCAGGAGCGATGCGGCCCGACCGGCCCCACCAGACACCTCACGGCCCGGTGAAGGCGGCGAGCACGGCGGCCGCGATGCGTGCGGGGGCTTCCATCGGTCCGAAATGGCCGAGGTCGTCGAATCGTTCCAGGCGTCCGAGCGCCAGTCGCTGCGTGACGGGTGCGGCGAAGCGACTGGGGCCGAACCCGGCGTCTTCGCCGGCTGCCACCACCACCGCACAGCGGATCTCGTCGAGCCGGTCGAACACCCCGTGGCCGGCCGAGCGGAAGATCGCCGCCTCGGTGTCGCGATGGCACTTGAGGGTCACCGTGCCGTCGTCCTGGAGAGCGAAGCCGTGATTCACATAGGCGTCGAGGGCCTCGGGGGTGAAGATCGACAACGGCGGCTTGGCGGCGTAATTGGCGATGGCCTCCTCGAAGGAAGCAAATGATTGGCGCCGGCGCGCAGCGCCGGCCGCCATGGGGTTGTCGCCGGCGCCGTCGCCGTTGCTGGCGAGGCCGGGCGGGAGGTCGAAGCCGCCCGGGGGCGGGACGATGGGTTCGTAGAGGTACAGCATCGAGAAGGTGCCGGGATTCGCCAGTTCGGCCATCAGCAGCGACGCGCCTCCGAGGCTGTGGCCGAAGCCGAGCAGGGGGCGCCCCAGTCGTGCCGCGGCGGCGCCGGCGTCATCGCCGAATCCCCACCAGCCGGTGATGGGCTGTGCGGGCAGCGTCGCATCGCCGTGGCCTCGCAGGTCCACGCCGATTACGTGGTACTGCTCGGCCAGGCCGGCCGCCACCATCGGTGTGTAGCAATGCGAGTGGAAGCCGTTGGCGTGGGCGACCAGCAGCGAGGGCGCAGACGGGGCGCCGCCGAGGTCGTGCAGTGCCACCCGGACGCCGTCGGTCGAAGCGATGAGTTCGGGCCGCTCCAGGGGGCGGGAGGGATCCACGGTGGCGAGGCTACGGTCCATGACCATCACCGCCTCCGACGAACCCCCCGACGCACCCACCGGCGACGGTGATGAGCCTGCGGGCCGCACCGGTGACGCCGCCGAGGTGCTAGCCGTCAACGGGGCGTTCTACGACGCCTTCGAGCAACGTGACATCGACCTCATGTCGGATGTGTGGGAGCACTCGGACCGGGTCTGCTGCACGCATCCGGGCTGGCCGACCCTGCACGGTTGGGGGGCCGTGGCGGGGTCGTGGGTGGCCTTGTTCCAGGGGCCTCAGGCACTGCAGTTCGTCTTGACCCAGGCACAGGTGCATCGCCACGGCGACACGGCCTGGGTGAGCGTGGACGAGAACCTCATCGACGCCTCTGGCGCCTCGGGCACGGTGGCCG
>JANMIX010000037.1:0-1706 GCA_031376015.1 Acidimicrobiia bacterium
GCGGCCACCGCGGTGGCCGCCCGCTCACCGGTGGGCGCCCGGCGCGCCCAGAGTCGGAACTCCTGAAATGCTGTCATTGCGTCCCTCCCGAGACGGTGGTGCGACGCACCGGCCGCAGTGGGCGCGTGCGGGGCGGGTGTCCGTCGGGCGTCACACCCGAACGGTCGATGGCGGTGTCGTCGGTGCCGAGGTAGCTGGCCACGACCCGCGGGTCGTTACGGACCTCTTCCGGAGTGCCTTCGGCGATGACCCGACCTGTCTCCAGGGCGTAGACCCGGTCGCAGAGACCCATGAGCAGTGGCATGTCGTGTTCGATGATGAGCACCGAACAGTCGAGCTCGTCACGGATCCGCCGCAGCAGCGGACCGAACGCCTCCGCCTCTCGTTGGGCGACGCCGGCGGTGGGCTCGTCGAGCAGGATCAGCTTGGGGCGGGTGGCGACCTGGGCGGCGAGGTCGCAGATGCGCCGGGTGCCGGTGGAGAGCTCCGTCGCCCGGGAATCGGCCCAGTCGGTGAGCCCGAAACGCTCGAGGATCTCCTCGGCCGCTGCCTTCAGATGGCGTTCGTTCGCCCGGACCCAGGGCGCGCTCACCATGGCGGAGAGGACACCCACCTTGTGCCGGTACGCCAGTGCGACCTGCATCGTCTCGCGCACGGTCAGCCCGGCGAAGAGGGTGGCGTCCTGGAAGCTGCGCGCCAGCCCGTAGGCTGCGCGATAGTCGGCTGGCAGGTCGACCACTTCTCGGCCGAAGAGCTGTACGGAGCCGTGCGCCGGCACGATCTGGCCGGAGATCACGTTCATCAGTGTCGTCTTGCCCGCACCGTTGGCGCCGATCAGGCCCACGATCTCGCCGGTGTGCACCGTGATGTCGGGCTCGGAGAGCGCCACCACGCCCCCGAAGTGGACCTGCACGCCCGACACCCGCAACGGCAACGACGCTTCGCCCTGCTCGGCGGCCTTCTCCTCGTGCTGGCCTCGCCAGTCGACGTAGCGCTGCCACTGGCTCTGGGCCAGGCCGGCGATGCCGGTGGGCAGCCGCAGCAGGGTGGCGGTCATCAAGGTGCCCGACAGGAACAGGCTGAAACCGAGGTTGTTGCCGTAGTCGCCGAACAGCGACGACAGGTGTGGCCCCACGAAGAACGTGCCGCCGAACAGCAGCACCGCGGCTGTGACGGCGCCCCCGAGCGATCCGAGCCCACCGATCACCGGGATGGCGATGACGCTGAGCGAGATATCGGCCGGGAACTGCGTCGGCGACACCACCTTCCACGTGTCGGCCCACAGCACCCCCGCCGCCCCGGAGAAGAACCCGGAGACGGCCAGCACGGCCAGCTTCACCGACGAGGGTGCGATGCCGAAGGCCGCGCTGGCCCGTTCGTTGTCGCGCACGGCCAGGACGAGGCGTCCGGGACTCGACCGCCGCAGGGCCGCCGCCGCCGCAAGGGCCAGCACCAACACCACCAGCGCCACGTAGTACACCGCCAGTTGGGAATCGGGGGTGCCGACTCCGGGACCTACCCGGGGCGATTCCAGGGTGACACCGAAGGGCTGGTCCGAGCCCAACCACGTCTGACGGAAGAGCCAGTCGCTGCTGATCACCGCGAACCCAAGGGTGGTCACCGCCAGGGTCAGACCTCGCACACGCAGTGCGGGTATGCCGACCACGACCATCGTCGCCGCGCACACGGCACCTGCCCCCACCAGG